>CAYZKI010000105.1:5367-9400 GCA_964478745.1 uncultured Bacteriovoracaceae bacterium | reverse complement strand
CTCCTGAGCGGGAAAGTCGGGGAAGCGACCGGCTCATTGCGTTGCGTTATCGATTGTGAGAAGCACGCGAAAGTTTAGGAAAATTCGGGTCTCCGAGAAATTTCATGCGCGTGCGTCGAAAGCGGGAATGAAGGCGTGGAACTTGCGGACAGCCGATTCACTTAAACGAGGTCTCGCGTTCGTTCCTGCAGGCCAGAGAGATTTTCAGGACCCCTGAGCCCCGAAGGTTTCTGCGGCTGGACGGCAAGAGGGAACGCGGCACTCGAGTTCAAAAAATGATTCGGAGGAATCAGTTCATGTCTTCAAAAGTTCTCAGCGTTCTCGTTCTTTCCCTGATCATGGCTGCGCCGAGCTTCGCCGAAGACCGCGACGGACGTCGCGGCGGCGGTCGCGGTGGCGATCGTGGCGGTGACCACGGCGGACGCCGTGGCGGCGATCATGACGGCGGCCGTCGTGGCGGTGACCACGGTGGACGTCGCGGTGGCGATCATGACGGACGTCGCGGCGGCGATCACGGCGGACGCCGCGGTGGCGATCATGACGGACGTCGCGGTGGTGATCACGGCGGACGCCGTGGCGGTGACCATGACGGACGTCGTGGTGGCGGTCATCATGGCGGCGGCCACGGCGGCCATCACGGTGGCGGACATGGCGGCGGCGTGGTCATCGTCGACCCGAACCCGGGCTGCTGGCCGTTCTGCGACAGCTGGACCGACGACACGTACTACTACGGCACGGTCACCTGCGCTCCCGAGCAGGTCGCAAGCAACGTCCAGATCGCCGACCAGACCCTCGCCTCCCTCGCTTCGAACGAGCTCGCCAACGCGGAAACCTTCAAGGTTCGCGTTTCCGACCTCGCCCGCATGCCGATGGGCCGCGAAAAGGCTGACGCTTACTTCAAGCTCGTCGGAATCAAGAATCCGAACGACGGCGTGGAAGTCATGAACTTCCTCTACGCTCGCGAAGTGAACCCGGCCTACGTCCAGAAAGTCAGCGAGAACCTCCAGCTCACCAACGAGCAGGCTTCCGTTCTCGTTCAGAAGATGACCCAGGCCCTCAAGCCCCGCCAGTAACGGCGCGGTCTTGAGTCTCGCGGGCCCGGCGCCGCTTTGCGGAAGCGCCGGGCCCGCGGCCTCGGTTCCCTATCGTTTGGAGATTCCCTCCCCATGATGCCATTCATCGGCTCCGTATCGACCTCGATCTACCTTTTCACGCTCGCGTGCCTTATCGCGTTCGTGACGGTGTTCGTGCGCTTCGGACGATCCGTGGGGCCACTGAAGCTGCTTGGCCTGATCTTCGGCGTGGCGGCCGCCGCGCTCTACGGCTCCCGCATCTTCCATGTTCTCTGGGAGAGGCCCGCCTACTTCGCCGAGCACCCGTGGGAAGCGCTGACCCGCTTCGACGGACTGGTGTTCTATGGCGCGTTCGGCGGCGGCCTCCTGGCGTTCATCTGGCTCTCGCGCCGGCTCTTCACAAACCCGCGCGACTACCGCGACGCCTGGGACCTCGGCGCGATCATCCTTTCGCTCTCGGTCGGCATCCTGCGCACCGCCTGCTTCGCCGAGGGCTGCTGCTGGGGCGCCCCGACGGCCCTGCCCTGGTCCGTGCGCTACTTCCATCCGAAGACGATGATGCCGTGGATCGGCATTCCCGTTCACCCCGTGCAGCTCTACGACGCGACGCTGGGCTTCGCGATGGCGCTGCTCTTCGCCTTCGTCTACAGGACCGGCCGCCCGGAAGCCATGCGCGGCAGGCTCGTCTATTTCTTCGGCATCGGCTACGGCTTCGGCAGGTTCTTCACGGAGTTCTTCCGCGGGGACACCTTCCGCGGCGTCGACGTCGCTTTCTCGCTTTCCACGAGCCAGCTGCTTTCGGTGGTCCTGGTCGCCGTTTCCGGCTCCCTGCTCTATCGTTCGCTCGCGCGCTCCCTCGAGAAAGAAGCGCACGTTTCCCGCAAAACCGCCGAGGTTCCCGTATGAAGCTCAAGACCGCCTTCCTGACCCTGTCGCTCACGCTGCTTTCGGGCTGCTTCCTTCCGCAGCCCCCGGGCGCCTCCAAGGTGAAGTCGACCACGTCGCTCGCCGACGGCATCGAGCTCCATCGCATGAACAAGGAGCGCTTCGTCCTGGAGCCGGGCGTCGCCGATCCGGTCCGCAAGGAAGTGATGAGCGGCCGCAACCTGATCTGGGTGGCGACCGACGACGAGGTTCAGCCGCATTTCCAGAAGCAGCTCATGGACGCCTACAAGGCCTCGAAGCCGGTGCGCCTCGAGGACGTGACCTGGTGGATGCACGCCGGCAAGATCCAGAAGCTCTATGACCACGTGATCCGCGTCCGTTACGACAAGCTCAGCAAGGAGTCGCTCTGGACCGCCATCGAGAGGATGGAGGCGATGGGCAAGCCCTACGACCTGTTCCTGCTCACGCACGGCGTGCCCAACCACATCGTGACGAGCAAGGGCTTTCCGTTGATCTCGTGGCAGCACGTGGCCGAGCTGAAAGGAAAGCTCAAGCACCTGGACCTGATCTTCAACCAGGCCTGCTTCGGCGACACCCTCGTGCCCGACTGGCACGCGGCCGGCGCCAGGACCATCATCCACTTCAAGGAGTTCAATCGGAACTTCTTCTACCTGGGCTTCTTCCTCGACGATTACCGCAAGGAGAAGGTGGACGCGCTCGCCGCTTACGACCGCACCAACGCGCGCATCGACGAGGACCTGGCCAAGCACAGGCTCTACCCGAGGATCATCGAGACGCTCGGCCTGACGATGGACGAATACCTCGACAACGCGTACCCGCCCGAGATCTCGGTCCAGTAGAGCCGGCGGGGCCGCCCGTTCTTCCGCCAGCTCGGTGGGAAGATTCGGCAGTTCGCCCGGAAGCCCTGTTTCGAGGGGCCTGGCGCACGTATTCCTGGTCTCGCGAGCGATGACGCCCGCGAAACTCCAACCTAAGGAATACAAGATGAAACTGACCCTGATTCGTACCCTGCTTGGCCTCTCGATGTCCCTGTTCGCGGCTTCCGCCCACGCCGAAACCTGGGTGGGCTCGGGCGAGCTCTTCGGCCCTCAGGGCAAGAAGCTCGGCGACTACCGGCTCGAGGTCGTGTCGACGAAGCTCGCTCCCGACACCGTTCAGACCGCGGTGACCGTGACCCTCCCGGGCGGAGCCCAGAAAAAGTACTTTTCCGAAAGCGTCCACGGCGCCGACGGCTGGTCGACCACCGGAGATCACGGCACGGGCGGCGGCCACTGTTTCGGAGCGCTCCAGGATCTCTGCCAGAGCTACACGGTGGACGCGGACGGCACGGCCTACGCGACGACGATCGTGTTCGACAGCCCGATCGAGATGCGTCTGCTTCGCACCGAGCTCGAGAACGGCGTCGCGACCCGATTCTTCCGTGAAAACCTCAAGTTGAAGTAAGTCCCGAGCTTGACTTCAGGCTCTCTCTTTGACACATAGCGCAAGGCAGCCCAAGAGAGAGCCTGAAGGGGGAGCCCGAAAGTGGAGCACGTCATGACTCCGGACTCGCGCGAAGCGCGGAAGCTTCTGCGCCGCTATCTTCAGAGCCTTCTCATCTGGAATCCCCTCATCACCGGGGCGTTCGCCTTCACCTTCGGGAGCTTCGAGTTTTTCGCGCAGCGCTGGGCCGTATCCCTGGTCATCGCCACGGTGATCACGCAGTTCTGCTGGGGCGGGATCATGGTCACCGAGACGATCGAGAACCTGGGGCGCAAGGCGTTCGGCAGGCCCGAGCGCGTTTACGGGAAGATGACCACGGTCTCGCTTTCGATCCTGTTCATGTTCGTGGGGCTGCCCTTCGGCTTCCAGGCCGGAGGGATCTTCGCGAGGATGATCGGCCGTCCCTGGAACCCGCCCGGCTGGAACGATTACAAGGTCGCCTCCCTGATCGGCATCGCCATCTGCGCCTTCTTCGTCCTCTGGGAGTACTGGCGGAACTCCGAGACGCGGGTGCGGCAGCTCGAGAACGACAATCTGAAATCGCAGCTGAACGCGCTGGCCAACCAGACGAA
>CAYZKI010000105.1:4885-5357 GCA_964478745.1 uncultured Bacteriovoracaceae bacterium | reverse complement strand
CAATACGATCGCATCGCTGATTCCCTCCGACCCCGCGCGGGCCGAGGAGATGACGGTCAGGTTCTCCGACCTCTACCGGGCCATTCTCGGAAGCGGCGCGAGCGCCCTCCATCCCCTTTCGCGCGAGCTCGACCTCTGCCGCGCCTATCTCGAGATCGAGCAGTCCCGCATGGGAGAGCGCCTGAGCTTCGCGATCGAGGCGGCTCCCGAGCTCGAGCAGGTCGAGGTGCCGGCGCTGCTTCTGCAGCCGCTGGTGGAGAACGCGATCAAGCACGGCATCGCCTCGCGCTCGTCCGGCGGCCGCGTCCTGGTCCGAGCGCTGCCGTCGGAAGGGAATGGGCTCGTTCTCGATGTCGAGGATGACGGCGTCGGATTCGGGAACTCGACCCATAGGAACGGATCCGGAACGACCTTGCGGAACTGCCGCTCGAGGCTGGAGCTTCTCTACCCGCGGAGCGCGGAGATGCAGGTC
>CAYZKI010000105.1:371-4875 GCA_964478745.1 uncultured Bacteriovoracaceae bacterium | reverse complement strand
GGGCTCGGGGTCACGGGTGCGGATCCGCCTTCCCGGAGGAGGCGCGCGGGCATGACCACCGAGATCCGAGGAGCCCCGGATCCGATGCGCGCGCTCCTGGTCGATGACGAGGCGCCGGCGCGCGCCCGCCTGCGGAGGCTTCTCGAAAAGCGTTCCGCGCCGCTGGTTACAGTCGTGGGCGAAGCGAAGCACGGGCTCGATGCGCTCGAGAAGATCGACGAGCTCGGGCCGGACATCGTGTTTCTCGATATCGAGATGCCCGAGCTCGGGGGCTTCGGCGTGGCCGAGGCGCTGGCCGGGAGGGCGGACGCTCCGGCCATCGTTTTCGTCACGGCTTACGACCAGCATGCGCTCAGGGCGTTCGAGGCATCCGCTGTCGATTACCTGGTGAAGCCGGTCATCGAGGAAAGGCTCGGGGCCGCGCTCGACAAGGCCGACAGGTACCGCAAACCCGCGCCGGCGCGGTCCGCGGTACTCGCTCCGAGGGAGCCGTTGCCTGCCGAGTCCGGGGGGCGGTTCGCCATTCGCTGCGGGTCGAAGTACGTCGTTTTCGATCCCGCGAAGGTTTCGGCCATCCTGGCTCGTGACCACTACGCGGGCGTCGTCGTGGACGGCCGCGAGCTGCTGGCTGACGACTCGCTCGACGTGCTCGCGCGGCGCCTGAAGACGGAGACTTTCGTCCGGGTGCATCGAAGCGCCGTGATCAACCTCGACTTCCTCCACGAGCTCGAGCGCGAGGGCGACCGCAAGTACACCGCCGTCCTGCGTGATACGAATCGGACGCGCGTTTCAGTGGCGCGCGAGCGCCTGCCGGACCTGAAAGCGCGCCTCGGACTCGCTTAACCGGCGGCCGCTCCACGAGAGCGACGACATACATAACTCGCATGATAACAAACTTATTATGCATTGGCCGAAACAGATCCCGCTGTCTATACCAGGCCTCGTTCCGAACATCGGAGCCCAGCGGCGGCACAGAGAAGTAAGCCCCGCTGAACCCTGGAACTAAAGAAAGCAGTATTCCCATGAAAGCTCAAAACCTGTTCGCGATTTTCGCCCTCGTCCTCGCCTCCTCGTCCGCCGCCCAGGCCGACACGCTCGTCTGCACGGACGCGCAGAACACGATCAAGGTCCGTGTCAACGAATCCGTCATGGTCCTCTCGGATCCCGCCGTCGCCGGCGGCCGCAAGACCATCGCCCGCTTCACGGCGGCGAACGGCGTCCTCGAGACCCAGGAAGACGACGCGAACGGCACGGTCTATTTCGCCAACGTCGACCTCCGCTTCAGCGACAGCGCTCGCTCGGGCGAATACCTGCTCGGCACCCGCCTCGGCGAAGTGGACGTGATCGAAGTCAGCGCCGGCAACGGCGACAGCAGCGACGAGCCCTACATCCGCATCATCAAGCGTGACGGCTCCCGCAAGTACCGCGGCCTGATCTGCGAATAATCCTCGCGACAGACAGCGCGCCTGCAAACGCGAAAGGCTCCGCCACCCTCGGGTGTCCGGAGCCTTTCTTTTTCGTCGAGACCTCTCGCCTCGGCTCGGCCGAGCCTCAGAACAGGTTCACGTTCGCGCTCAATCCGAGGTTCGTCTTGTCCGCCCTCAGGTCGCCGGGCAGGAACTGGAGGTTCGGATAGATGAACACGTCACGTCCGGCCGAGATGCCCAGGCCCACGGACTGGTAGACGATGCGGCTGAACTCGGAGCCGTTGCGCCGGAACTCGTTGACCCAGACGCCCGAAACGGTCCGGAGGTTCAGCCTGTCGCTGATCACGTACTCGATCGCGGGATAGAGCCCCAGCACCATCCAGGGGCGGTTGCCGCTGTCGACCTCGCCGCCGAACGTGTTGAACGTGGCCTGAACGGCCGACCCGAGCGAAAGGCCCGTCTTGCCGACCTCATACATGAAGTTCTGCGAAAGAAGGGCCCCGGTCCGGAAGCCCGCGTTGCGGCGGAACTCCGATGTGTACAGATAGACGGAAACCTGGCTGACGCTCTGGAAGCCGCCGAGCTTGTCCAGATGACGGAAGGTCATGGTCGGATCGTTCGCGGCGAGCTTGCCCGCGTTCTGCTCGAACTCCTCGCGCAGAGCCGCGTTGTCGGTCTCGATCTCCGTGTGGAACGGAGAGGCCATGCTCAGGCCGACGCTCAAGCTCAGGCTGTCTTTCGGGTTGATCCGGTAGCGCACGCCGACGTCCGCGTACAGGCTGTGAAGCGCGCTCGTATCGCCCGCGGCCGTGATGTTCGGCCGAAGGACGTCGAAAGGCGCGTTGATCGCGCCGGCGCTGTAGTTCCAATACGTGTTCATGCTCCAGCGCGAAAGCGACCCGGTCGCGGCCCGAAGCTGGCGGTTGGTGATCAGCTGATCGGCCTCGTCGGGTGGCGCTTCGCCGGCAGGCACTTCCGTGGCGACCTGCTGGTTCGTGCCCTGCGACGCGGGAGGAGCGCCGGCCGCGAAGGCCAGTGAGCTCGAGAAAACGAGAATGGGTAAAGCGATCCAGGAAAACGACATGGACAAGTCCTCCGATGATGCCTTTCTTAGGTACCCTGTGCTCAATATCGTGACGGAGAAGCCGCCCGCTGTCGAGCCCGACTCGCGCCCGAAAGGGCATGACGCAACAGGCAATCCGACCCCTGACCTGACGCGCCCTAGCCGACCACCGGGAGCTTGCGCTTCGCGTACTCCTCGTCGTGGACCCGGCGCATGATCTCGAGAACGTGGTCGTAGATGCGCTGAAGGTTGTCTTCCTCGGAGTATTTCGGATCGACCATCGCGCAAATGTCGATCGGCGGGAGGATCCGGAAGGTCATCTTCGCGGGAAGAGGGATGAAGATCGAGGTGAACGCGAGCGGGGCGATCAGAAGCGGGAAGAACGTGAAGACGCCGGTGACCACGCACCAGAGGAAAAACAGCCCGCGATAGGTGATCGGCACGCCGTGAAGGCGCATCCTGTCGTACAGGCCGAGCTTCTTGGCGATCTCCTCCCCGCGATCCAGGATCACGTAGGTTTCGTGCGCGCCGACGCTCACGATCGGGACGATCGGCACCTTCGCCCTGAGCGCCAGGCGGATGAAGCCCTTTCTCTGATAGAAGTCGATCTTCTTGCGGTGCTTGTACGGCCGGAAGGATTCCTTCTCGCCTCCCGGATAGACCAGGAGCGAATAGCCGCGTTCGAGGGCGTCGCGCGCCAGGTCGGGATCGGCCGGGATCGCGCCGATCTTCGGGATGAGCCAGCGGAAGAACGGGTTATCGAGGGCGATCGCGTGCGCGAGCCCCAGCGCGCGCCGCGCGCCGTGATACTTGTCCCACCAGGCATAGAAGAGCATCAGCACTTCGAAGGTCAGCATCCCGTTGTGGTTGCCGACATAGAGGGCCTTGCCCTCGGGAACGTTTTCCCAGCCCTTCAGCTCGCAGCGGAAGTAGTAGTCGTAAAGCCCCTTGAGAAAGGGCGCGATCTTGCGCGCGAACTCGGGGTCGACCTTCTCGAGGTCACGGAACAGGCGCTTTTTCTGCCTCTGGGTGACCATCAAACCTCGCCGTCAGACTTCGCCATCAGACGTCATCGGCCGCGCCGCCGCGGGCCCACTCGCCGGTGATCCGGCACGTAAGGAAGGCCTTGATGAACTCATCGAGCTCGCCGTCGAGCGTCTTCTCGGCCGTCGAGACCACGTGCCCCGTGCGGTGGTCCTTCACCATCTTGTAGGGATGAAGGACATACGAGCGAATCTGGCTTCCCCAGGCGATATCCTTCTTAGATTTCTAGATGTTCGCCTGCTTCTTGCGCTCTTCCTCGAGATGGCGCTCGTACAAGCGCGAGCGCAGCACCTTCATGGCGAGATCGCGGTTCTTGATCTGCGAGCGCTCCTGCTGACAGACGACCACGATGCCCGAGGGGTTGTGCGTGATACGCACGGCGGAGTCGGTCGTGTTGACGCCCTGTCCGCCCTTTCCGCCGGCGCGGAAGACGTCGATGCGCAGGTCGGCCGGATTGATGACCACCTCGAAATCGTCGTCGATCTCGGGCGTCACGAAAACCGAGCTGAAGGACGTGTGCCGCCTGGCGCTCGAGTCGTACGGTGAGATCCGCACCAGGCGATGGACGCCCGCCTCGGACTTGAGAAGTCCGTACGCATAGGAGCCGGAAACCGTGAGCGTCGCGCTCTTGATGCCCGCCGATTCCCCGGGCTGCATGTCGAGCAGCTCGACCTTGAAGCCCTTCGCCTGAGACCAGCGCTGATACATCCGCAGCAGCATCTCGGCCCAATCCTGCGACTCGGTGCCGCCCGCGCCCGCGTTGATCGTGAGGATCGCGTTCTTGGGGTCGGCTTCCTCGGACAGCAGCTTGTTGAACTCGACCTTCTCGAAAAGGCCGCCCAGGTCGACGATCATGGACGCGGCCTCGCCGATCGTGCTTTCGTCTTTCGCTTCCTGGCCGAGCTCATAGAGGGTCTGGGCGTCGTTGAACGCGCGCTCGAGCTCGAAAAACTGGTTCACCTCGGCTTCG
>CAYZKI010000105.1:0-361 GCA_964478745.1 uncultured Bacteriovoracaceae bacterium | reverse complement strand
TGTTGTCGGCCCAGAAGTCGGGTTGGTTGGAGAGATCGGTAAGTTCGGAAATGCGGCGTTGTTTGACCGCTAGGTCAAAGAGAACCTCGTAGGAAATCGAGTTTCTCTTTCATCGAAGACAGCTGCTCACGGATTTCGTGGGGTGCGAGTACGGCCATTCCCCATGGGTACCCTACCCGCTCCGCCGGATCAAGCCCGCGGGCGCACCGGAACGCGCCCCCGAGCGCGCCCTCAAGAGCCGGGCCTCCAGGCTGGCCATCCGGGCCGCTTCTCTCGGGCTGTTCTCGTGGTCGAGGCCCAGTAGATGAAGCAATCCGTGGGCGAGCAGCACGCTGAGCTCGCGGGTGGGATCGTGCCCGAG
>CAYZKI010000104.1:0-9481 GCA_964478745.1 uncultured Bacteriovoracaceae bacterium | reverse complement strand
TGGCCGTACGGTGCTCGAAGTAGAGCTCGAACTGATCTGCATTGAGGCGGCCAAGACGGCGGATCGCTTGCTGTAACGCGGGATGTCCGTTGAGATGCGAGTGCATGATTTTTCGAGCCTCGTATCGGGCACGGTAACTTTACACGGAGACGAGTGTAAAGGTAAAATAAGGTAAGATCGGGGCGGAAATACCTGGTCCCGATAACCGGTCGAAGACGGCCGACCCTCACGGAACGGAGAGAGTGCATGGAGAGCCAAGGCTGGAGCCGGATCCTCAACGAGCTGAGCACCGAGAGCGACTACCGCCACCTTCATTGGGAAGGGTCGTTCGAGGACTATCTCGACAAGGTGAAAAAAGATCCCCGGATCGCGCGGAACGCGTTTCAGCGCATGTACGACATGATCCTCAGCTGGGGCACGTCGAACTACACCGAGTACAAGAAGACGATCACCCGGTACAAGTTCTTCGACGATCCGATCGACAACGGCAAGGACGCCGTCTTCGGTCTCGACGTCTCGCTCATGAAGCTCGTTCACTTCTTCAAGTCGGCAGCCTACGGGTACGGCACCGAGAAGCGCGTGCTGCTGCTGCACGGCCCGGTCGGCTCCGCGAAGTCGACGATCGCGCGGACCCTCAAGAAGGGCATCGAGCGCTACTCCCGCACCGACGACGGCGCGCTGTACACTTTCAAGTGGGTCGACGACCGCAAGGAGAACCGCGGAGAGGCGATCCTGGGCAACGCCGCCGAGATGGCCTGCCCGATGCACGAGGACCCGCTCAAGCTGATTCCCGAGGACATGCGCCCGAAGATCCTCGAGGAGCTCAATCGCGGCAACAAGACCGAGTACAAGATCCAGATCACGGGCGACGTCTGCCCGGCCTGCCGCTACGTGCAGCGCGAGTTCCTGCGCCGCTACAAGGGCGACTTCACCTCGATGCTCAAGCACGTGCGCGTGCACCGCTTGCTGCTTTCGGAGAAGGACCGCGTGGGCATCGGCACCTTCCAGCCGAAGGACGAGAAGAACCAGGACTCGACCGAGCTCACCGGCGACATCAACTACCGCAAGATCGCCGAGTACGGCTCGGACTCCGATCCGCGCGCGTTCAACTTCGACGGCGAGTTCAACATCGCCAACCGCGGCATCGTCGAGTTCATCGAAGTGCTGAAGCTCGACGTCGCGTTCCTCTACGACCTTCTCGGAGCCTCGCAGGAGCACAAGATCAAGCCGAAGAAGTTCCCGCAGACGGACATCGACGAGGTGATCGTCGGGCACACGAACGAGCCCGAGTTCAAGAAGCTCCAGAACAACGAGTTCATGGAAGCCCTTCGCGACCGCACGGTGAAGATCGACGTCCCGTACATCACGAAGCTCAAGCAGGAGATCCGGATCTACGAGAAGGACTTCAACGCGAACAAGATCAAGGGCAAGCACATCGCCCCGCACACGGTGGAGGTGGCCGCGATGTGGGCGATCCTGACCCGTCTCGAGCAGCCGAAGAAGGCGAACCTCTCGCTTCTGCAGAAGCTCAAGCTGTACGACGGGAAGACGCTGACCGGTTACACCGAGGACAACGTGAAGGAGCTCCGCAAGGAGGCCATTCGCGAGGGCCTGGACGGCATCTCCCCCCGCTACGTGCAGGACAAGATCTCGAACGCGCTCGTGAACGACAAGGCCGGCGAGGTCGGCTGCGTGAACCCGTTCATGGTGATGAACGAGCTCGAGGGCGGCCTGAAGCACCACGCGCTCATCGGCAGCGACGAGAAGCGCAGGGAGTATAAGGAGCTGCTCGCGGTCGTGAAGCAGGAGTACGAGGACATCGTGAAGAACGAGGTCCAGCGCGCCATCTCGGCCGACGAGGACGCGATCTCCAAGCTCTGCGCCAACTACATCGACAACATCAAGGCCTACACGCAGCGCGAGAAGGTGAAGAACAAGTACACGGGCCAGGACGAGGAGCCGGATGAGCGGCTCATGCGCACGATCGAGGAGAAGATCGACATTCCGGAAAGCCGGAAGGACGATTTCCGCCGCGAGATCATGAATTACATCGGCGCGCTGGCGATCGAAGGCAAGATGTTCGACTACAAGACGAACGAGCGCCTTCACAAGGCCCTCGAGCTCAAGCTGTTCGAGGACCAGAAGGACACCATCAAGCTCACGTCGCTGGTTTCGAACGTCGTCGACAAGAGCACGCAGGAGAAGATCGACGTCGTGAAGACGCGATTGATCAAGAACTACGGCTACTGCGAGATCTGCTCGACGGACGTGCTGAACTTCGTCGCGAGCATCTTCGCCCGCGGGGACGTGAAGAAGAGACAGTGACCTTATCGGTGTCAGTATCGGTTCGGTAACGGTTCGGAAAGGAGGCAGCAGAGGTGACCTACTCAATCAAGCGTGACCACTCCCGCTTCCGCCAGATCGTGAAGGGCAAGATCAAGCAGGATCTCAAGAAGTACGTCACCCACGGCGAGATGATCGGCCGCAAGGGCAAGGACCTCGTCACCATCCCGGTTCCGCAGATCGAGATCCCGCGCTTCCGCTACGGCGATCGCGACCAGGGCGGCGTCGGGCAGGGCGAGGGCAAGCCCGGCGACCCGGTCGGGCAGGGCGACCCGCAGGAAGGGCAGGGAGAGGCCGGCAATCAGGCCGGCAACCACTCGCTCGAGGTCGATCTCACGCTGCAAGAGCTGGCTGAGATCCTGGGCGAGCAGCTCGAGCTCCCGAAGATCGAGCCCCGCGGCCACAAGACGCTCAAGTCGAAGACCGACCGCTACACGGGGATCGCCAACCAGGGCCCGAACTCGCTCCGGCATTTCAAGCGCACGTTCCGCGAGACGCTCCGGCGCCAGATCGCGGCGGGCATCTACGACCCGAACAACCCGGTCATCATCCCCATCCGCCAGGACATGCGCTACCGGTCATGGAAGAGCGACATCCGGCACGAGAACAACGCCGTCATCATCTACATGATGGACGTGTCGGGCTCGATGGGCGACGAGCAGAAGGAGATCGTCCGTACCGAGGCCTTCTGGATCGATACGTGGCTCCGCTCCCAGTATAAAGGTATCGAGACCCGCTACATCATCCACGACGCCTCGGCGCGCGAGGTGGACGAGGATACCTTCTTCCGGACCCGCGAGAGCGGCGGCACGCTCATCAGCTCGGCCTACCGGCTCTGCCAGAAGATGATCGAGACGGATTACCCGCCGTCCGACTGGAACATCTATCCATTCCATTTCTCCGACGGCGACAACTGGTCCGGCGAGGACACCAAGCTCTGCCTGGAGATCCTCGAGCAGAAGCTCTTTCCGGTCGTGAACATGTTCTGCTACGGGCAGGTCGAGTCGCGGTACGGCTCCGGCCAGTTCTACAAGGACCTCAAGGAGCAGTTCGGCACGAACCACGAGTCCGTGATCCTTTCCAAGATCGAGAACAAGGAAGGCATTCTCCAGAGCATCAAGGACTTCCTGGGGAAGGGGAAATAGACGTGGCCACATTCGACGTCGTCAGCACCGCGCTTCCTCCCGAGCTGGCCCGCATCCAGGAGCAGATCCGCAAGTACGCCGAGGGCTACGGGCTGGATTTCTTCGAGACGATCTTCGAGATGGTCGACTACGACCAGATCAACTCGCTTGCCGCCTTCGGCGGCTTTCCCGTGCGCTATCCGCACTGGCGCTTCGGCATGGATTACGACCAGCTGTCGAAGGGCTACAGCTGGGGTCTGCAGAAGATCTACGAGATGGTGATCAACACCGATCCCGCCTACGCCTATCTGATGAAGTCGAACAGCTTCACCGATCAGAAGACCGTCATGGCGCACGTGTACGGCCACGTCGATTTCTTCAAGAACAACATCTGGTTCTCGAAGACCAACCGCAAGATGCTCGACACGATGGCCAACCACGCGGTCAAGATCCGCGACTTCATGGACCAGTACGGCCAGGACACCGTCGAGGACTTCATCGACTCCTGCCTCAGCATCGAGAACATGATCGACCCGTACCTGCCTTTCGTCCCACAGAAGAGGCGGGACGGCGAACACGAGGAGCAGCCGGCGCGGGAAGCGGGCAAGATCAAGAACACCCGCTCCTACATGGACCAGTACATCAATCCGCCCGAGTTCCTCGACGAGCAGAAGAAGAAAGCCGAGGAGAAGGCGAAGAAGGCGAAGAAGGATCCCGCCGAGCCGCAGAAGGACATCCTGCTCTACCTGCTCCAGAACGCCCCGCTCGAGGACTGGCAGCAGGAGGTGCTCGCCATCGTGAGAGACGAGGCCTACTACTTCGTGCCGCAGATGCAGACCAAGATCATGAACGAGGGCTGGGCGTCGTACTGGCACTCGAAGATCATGACCGAGAAGGCGCTCAAGGACTCCGAGGTCATCGACTTCGCCGACGCGCACGCCGGCACCATGGCCATGGCCCCGGGCAAGATCAACCCGTACAAGATCGGCATCGAGCTCTACCGGGACATCGAGGACCGCTGGAACCGCGGCGCCTTCGGCAAGGAGTACGAGGAGTGCGACGACATGGTCGCCAAGGCCCGCTGGGACCAGAAGCTGGGCCGCGGCCGCGAGAAGATCTTCGAGGTGCGCAAGGTCTGCAACGACCTCACCTTCATCGACGAGTACCTGACCGAGGAATTCGCTCACCGGCTGAAGCTCTACACCTACCAGTACAACCGGCGAACCAACCAGTACGAGATCGCCGACCGCGACTGGCGCAAGGTGAAAGAGAAGCTTCTCTTCCAGCTGACCAACCTTGGACAACCCTTTATCTACGTGTCGGACGGCAACTTCAACAACCGCGGTGAGCTCCTGCTCTGGCACAAGCATCAAGGCCTGGATCTCGACGTCCGGTGGGCGCGCGAGACCATGAAAGGCCTCTACGACATCTGGAAGCGCCCGGTGAACGTGGAGACCGAGGTGGACGGCCAAAGAAAGCTCTTCACATACAGCGCGGGTGAATTTACAGAGAAGTTCCTGTGAGCCTATCGCACGACGCCATCCTTCGCGATTCCCCGGAAGCGCTCGCCGCGCGCATCGCCCAGGCCATTCCCGGCTTCACGTGGCTGATGGACCTCAAGGAGAACCGGTATCTCTTCGTGAACGACGGGCTCGGCCGTATCTTGGGCCTCACGCGCGAGGAGATCGTCGCGGGCGGCCCGAACCTCATCCTGTCCATCATGCATCCGGACGACCTGCAGCGGGTCCTCGAGAAGCACCAGGCCGCGACGGAGAAGTACGCGCAGCCAACCCCCGAGGCGTTGAACCACATTCATCAGGACGAGTACCGTCTCCGCGACTCGAAAGGGAACTGGCGGTGGGTGAGGACCTCGGGAGTGATCTTCTCGCGCGATCCCGACGGCTCGATCCGCACGGTGCTCGGCGTGGGCCTCGAGACCACCGAGCAGAAGGAAGCCGAGGCGCGCAGGCAGCTCGAGGTGGCCAACCAGCTCAATCATCCGGTCGCGTTCCTGACCATGAGCCTCGAGGTGGCGATGCAGGACCTCACGCAGAAGAACGAGGGAGACCTGCGTTCCCGCGTGAAGAGGGCCTGCGAGCTCCTTTCCAAGGCGCACAAGCACGCGCTCAGGCTCTCGGCGCTCTTGGCGACCCGATAGGGATTCGCTTGATGTCCCGCGCTCGCGTGTCTTCAGCGACACTGCGGCAGGCGCTACACAAGTTATTTGGTAGTCGCGCGGTGATATTCTGTCATCGAGGTGCTTTTGCGGTACGTTGCTGGCTGCATTGCCTTGATCGGCACTCTAGCGCTCCAAGGTTGCTTTAACGGCGAGCTCGAGATCGAGACGGGCTCGAGCGAGGGCTTGGCGAGCCTTTTCCCCGGGCCGAGCCCGTCGCCTTCGGTTTCCGCGAGCCCTTCACCATCCCCCAGTCCGTCTCCCAGCCCGAGTCCCACGCCCAATCAGAACCCGACGGCCACGGACGACTCCACGGCGACGAGCGAGGACCAGGCCGTCCTGGTCACCGTTCTCACGAACGATTCCGACCCGGACGGCGGGACCCTCTCGGTCACGGCGGTCGGCACGGCCGCGAACGGCGGCGTGAGCTTCAATGCGACCACGGTGACCTATACCCCGAGCTCGAACTGGTCCGGCGCGGACAGCTTCACCTACACGATCAGCGACGGTCAGGGCGGGAGCGCCACGGCCACAGTGAGCGTGACGGTCAACCCCGTGAACGACGCACCCGTGGCGACCGGACAGGCCGGGCTGAGCACCAACGAGGATACCTCGCTCGGGATCACGCTTTCAGGCAGCGACATCGATACCGGCTCGCTCACGTACTCCATCGTCACCCATCCCTCCAACGGAACCCTGAGCGGCACGCCGCCGAACGTCACCTACACCCCGAACGCGAACTGGTCCGGAGCGGACAGCTTCACCTTCCGCGCCTATGACGGATCCCTGTACTCGAGCGCGGCGACGGTCTCTTTGACGGTCAATGCGGTGAACGACGCCCCGACCGCGAACAACGCCACTCCGGCTACCAGCGAGGATACCTCGGTCGTGATCACGTTGCCGGCGAGCGACCCCGACGGAGACACCCTGACCTACGTGATCGACACTCTGCCCGCGAACGGGACGCTCGGCGCGGGCACCGGTGCGGACTCGAGAACCTATACGCCGGGCGCGAACTACAGCGGGTCCGACTCCTTCACCTACCACGTCACCGACGGAAGCCTGAGCAGCGCGACCCGGACCGTGTCGATCACGGTGAACGCCGTCAACGACGCGCCGACGGCCACGGCCGACACCGGACTGATACTCGAGAATTCCTTCGGCGATATCTCCGTTCTGGCGAACGACAGCGACGTCGAAGGGGAAGTCCTGACGCTCCAGGGAGTCGGCGCGGCCACGAACGGGACCACCTCCATCAGCGGGGGATTGGCCCGGTACATCCCCGAGTACGACTTCAGCGGCAGCGATTCGTTCACCTACACGGTCCGCGACGCGACCGGAGCGACGTCGATGGGGACCGTCACCGTGAACGTGGTCCCGGACACCGGAGCAAGGGCTCTCGTGATCGAGGGGCCGTCCACCGTGGTTGTCGGAGGGTGCTATGCCCTGCAGATCTCCGTGCGCGACCAGGAAGGCCTCGCGGCTCTCGTGCCGATGGCCATGCAGGTGAGCCTTTCCAGCACCGACCCGAACGGAAGCTTTCATTCAGGCTCGCTCTGCAACTCCGTGATCACCTCGACATCGTTCCCCGCGAACTCGAGCACGCGTACCGTGTACTTCACCACGACAACCGCGTCGCCGCAGACGCTGACCGCATCAGACCCGATCGGCCTGCTCGTTCAGGACACGCACTCCGTGAACCTTGCCACCAGCGGCCTGCAGATCAGCGGCCCGGGCGCGGTGCCTTTGAACTCCTGCAGCGCCGCGATCACCATCACTCACGTGGACAGTTCGGGATCGCCCCTGCCAGTCGCGTCCAACGCGACCGTTGCTCTTGCGCTCAGCGATCTCCGGGGCACCTTCCACACGACATCGGCCTGCTCGGGGGGCGGAGCGGCGAACGCGACCATCCTGGGGGGGCAGAGCTCCGTCACCACCTACTTCAGGGCCTCGTCCTTCGGCGTCGGCACCATGCACGCCAGCTATCCGGGTTCGATGCCCGGAGTGAAAGCCTTGACCGTGGGCGGGGCGGCGTCGAACCTCGTTCTCAACGGCCCGGGCACGGTCGCGAGCGGTCTTTGCGCAGGGCCATTCTTCCTGGGAATGGAAGACACGAACGGGAACGAGGTTGCGCGCCAGCTTCTCACCAGCATTAGCTTCACGGGAGTGACCTCAGGGTCGTTCTTCACGGATGTCGCCTGCTCCAATGCCGTCGCCGGAGTGAGCATCCCGGTCGGACAGAGCAACGCGAGAATCTATTACCAGGGCTCCACGGCCGCGAACCTGTCCATTGGCACGACCAACGCCGCGGGCCTGACGAACGTGAGCCGCAACCTGAGCGTCGTCTCTGCGCCGGATGCCCTTTCGATCTCGGGCCCGCTCGCGGTCTCGGCGGGAACCTGCTCGGTTCCGTACCGGGTCAAGGTGATCGACTTGCTCTCGGGCCAGGAGCGCATCGCCTCCCAACCGGTTACCGTCCGGCTCGACCAGATCGCGGGAAGCGGGACGTTCTACGGGGACGCGGCCTGCACGCAGGCGATCGAAGTCGTCTCGATCCCGGCGGGCCGTTCCGAGAAGACGTTCTTCTATCGTTCGGCGGCTGTGGGGACGCCGACGCTTACGGCCCAGTCCGCGGGCTTGAGCACGGCGAACTACCCGATCGGCGTCGCCGGGACACCCCTGCCGGTCTCGCTTTCGACGACTTTCATGCACACCTGCGCGGTGATGAGCGACCGGACCGCGCGGTGCTGGGGGTACAACGGCAACGGGGAGCTCGGGAACAACGCCGTCGTCTCGTCGAGCACCCCGGTCTCGCCGAGCGGGCTCTCGGACGTGATCCAGGTGTCCGCCGCGCAGAACCACACCTGCGCCCTGCTTGGATCGGGACAGGTCAAATGCTGGGGTTACAACGGATTCGGGGGGCTCGGAAACGGCACGACGACACCGTCGCTCGTGCCGGTCCTCGCCAGCGGCATCACGAACGCGATCGCGGTGAGCGCCGCCGGCTACCATACTTGCGCGATTCTCGCCGACCGGACGGTGAAGTGCTGGGGTGAGGATGACGACGGGGAGTCGGGGCAGGGCACCGACATCTCCACGACGGTGGCCACTCCCACCCTGGTCAAGGGCGTCAGCGAGGTCCTCGAGCTCGCTCTGGGCGTGGATCACACCTGCGTCCTGAAGGCGGGCGGTACGGTCCAGTGCTGGGGCTACGCCTACGACGGGCAGCTGGGCTACGGCGGGCTCGGCGACGTGAGCGCACCCTCGATCTACAGCCCCGTCTACCCGACGGGCATCACCGACGCGATCTCCATCACCGCTGGCAATTTCCATACGTGCGCGCTGCTTCGGGGCCGGACGATGAAGTGCTGGGGTCTGAACCTTCACGGCCAGCTCGGCAACGGTACGAATACCCTTGCGATGAACCCGGAGAGCGTCGCAGGCCTCACGGGAGTCCGGCAGATCAGCGCGAGCGGGTTCTGGAACTCGTCCTACTGGGCGACCACGTGCGCCTCGCTCGTGAACGGCACAGCCTATTGCTGGGGCTATAACGGCCAGGGACAGCTCGGAAACCAGAACCAGACGGACCAATGGAACCCCGCCCTGACGACCGTGAACAACGTCGTCAACATCCAGGCGGGCACCTATCACGGCTGCGCTCTCAGGAGCGATTCGAGCATTCACTGCTGGGGCGAGAACCTGGATGGTCAGCTCGGACGGGGTGGCTCGTTCACGGCGACGGAATTGATTCCCGCCCCGGTGAGCGGCTTTTGATTTTGCAATGTGCGGGTGCTCGGGCGTCTTGTCGCTCCTGGCGCGGCAATCGGGCGAAGTTCCG
>CAYZKI010000103.1:0-9510 GCA_964478745.1 uncultured Bacteriovoracaceae bacterium | reverse complement strand
TTTCGAAGCTCAGTCATCGCAGCTCCGAAGCTCAGTCATCGCAGCTCCGAAGCTCGGCCATCGCAGCTCCGAAGCTCGGCCATCGCAGCTCCGAAGCTCAGTCATCGCAGCTCCGTGATCTAGCCATTTCAGCTCCGTGATCTAAGTCCGTCAGCTCCGCTGGCGGAGCTAGCCCAAGCCCCCAGCTCCGCTGGCGGAGCAAGCTCACAAGCCCCAGCTCCGCTGGCGGAGCAAGCTCACAAGCCCCAGCTCCGCTAGCGGAGCACTCAAGCCCAAGCCCCACCGGAGCGACTCAAACGAAATCGATCATCGGAAACCGATGATCCACGTCGATGCAGCTCTGCAGGTAGCAGGCAAGCCCGAGATCCCCGGTCAGCAGCGCATAACGTCTTCGCCCATGCTCCCGGAGCTGCCGTTCCGACTGCTCGAGCGCGCACATGGCGAACGTTCGCGCCCGCTCGAGCCACTTCGGATCGCCTGTGCGCCGATGCAGCTTCAGGAAGGCATAGCCATTCCCCGCGGCCCCGTGGCAAAGCCCGAACGGCTTCCTCAACGGTCCCGCCCTCCAAGTCAGCTCTCCGCCTTTCAGCAGGAGCTCATCGAGCTCGAGCGAGTGCCCGGCTGGATAGTCGCCGAACGCCGTGATCATGCCCGGAGCCCCGTGGCACCACTGCACGAGGATCGAATCGCGCGGCGACGTCGGCCTCGGAAGCCAGTTCGCGAGTTCCCCCTCGACGAGCGCGCTTCGGATCAGGGTGTCGGCCGCGCGCGCCAGGACAAGCTCTCGCGTCCCCGCCGGCAGCAGATCCTGCACCTTCAGCAAGGCGAAGACGTTGCCCGCGAAGCCGTGCACCGCTCCGAGGTAGCTGCCCCGAGTCCCGTACAGGTCCTGCACCCAGAGCCAGAGGCCTGAATCCCCTTCCTTCCAGGTGTCGAGCAGGCGCCGCACTCCTTCGTCGATGAGGCTCCGCCAGCGGAGCTCGCCCGTTCGGTCGAATAGCCAGCGCGCCGCCATGATCGCGCCCGGCGCGGCCCACATCAGCTCGAGCTCAGGGCGGGGGAGGGTGCTCGAGGCCGCCAGAAAGATCCTGTCGCGCAGCTCGGCGGAAGGCGCGGCGCTCTCCCACGCGGAAAGAATCCCGCACTCGCCGAAGAGATATCCGGGCGCAAGCTCCTCCGAGTCCGGCTTCGCCATGTACGCGCGATAGCTCTGCTCGAACACCGATAGGTAATCCCGCCCGAGCCTGCCGATCGCTCCGCGTTCGCGCAGGTGGAGCATCGCCCACGCGACGCTCGACGCCCCCCAGAACACCGAGGTCATCGGGACCCCCGGGCTCCAGTCCGCGTCGTGCGGATGCTCGGGCCAGAGGGCGTCTTCGCGAAACGCGCCGTCCGTTTCCCGAGCGATCTCGCGGATCGCCGTTCGCGCGCGTTCGTCGTCCCAAGCGGGCCAGGCTTCCGGAATCTCGTGCTCACCCGGATCGAAGAGCGCGCCCGTCATGCCCCTTACACCTTGCTCGGCAGCCAGAGCGTGTATTCGATCTCGGGCTCGTCCGCGAACAGCATGACCATGCGATCCACCCCGACCGCGATCCCGCCCGAAGGCGGCATCCCCTCGGCCAGCGCGCCGAGAAACCCCTCGTCCAGAGGCGAAGGCGGAAACTCCCGCCCGTAGAGCTTCGTGCGAAGCTTCATGTCGTCGACGAAACGCTCGCGCTGCTCGATCGGATCGGTAAGCTCCTCGAACGCATTCCCGAGCTCGAGCCCTCCGGCATAGGCCTCGAACCGGCGCGCCCACCGTGACCCGTCCTCATCGGCGTCGATCACCGAAAGCGCCGCCTGTGAGGCCGGATAGCGGTAAACGAAGACGGCGCGGTCGGCCGGAAGCTTCGGCTCGATCAGATTCAGCCAGATCCGGAAGTAGAGATCGTCCCACGTGTCCTGCTTCGCCGCCTTGAGCCCCAGGCGGTCGCACTCGGCGGCGAGCTTCGCGCGCGTGTCGCTCTTCACGAGATCCACGCCCGCCATTTCACCGAACAGGTCGCGAATCTTCAGCCGCGGCCAAGGCGTCTTCACGGAGATCGTCCTGCCCTGGAAGGAGATCTCGGGTTTCCCGGAAAGCTTCATCGCGATCGACTCGAACAGCCGCTCGGTGTCGCTCATGATCTGCTCGTAGCCGGAGTACGCGCGGTACCACTCGAGCATCGTGAACTCGGGATGATGCGTTGTGGATTCGGGCTCGTCGCGGTACGCCGGGCAGATCTGGAATATTTTCTCCAGGCCTCCCACCAGCAGGCGCTTCATGGCGAACTCCGGAGAGGTCGGAAGGTAGGCGTAACGCATTTCGTCAACACCGGTGACCGTGTGCGGGATCACGCGGAAGGGGCGGATGTGCGGCTCCATGCCCGGGCTCGGAACCAGGGTTGGAGTCCGCGTCTCGAGGAATCCCTCGCCGCCGAAGAACTCGCGGATGCCTGACTCGACCGCGACCCGCGTCCGGGTACCCTTGATCCGCCTCGGATGCAGGGTGCGGGTCATCCAGCTGGCTTTCGACTGAGCTGATCGGTTGGGCGTGAGTACTCGCGCCACTCCTGAATGAACCTCGATGATGTCGCCGATCCCGACGTTTTCGGTCGAGCGCACCGGAACGATCTCCTCGCCACTGAGGTTTCGGATCGTCACGCTTCGGTCGCGTTCGATGGCTGTGCAGCGCCCTTTCATCTGTTTCCCGCGCAATTTCTTATGCTACTCTTGGGCAGTAGGGTTGGTTGGGTTGAACGAAGTTCCTAGGAGATCTGCCGTGAAAGCACTTGCATCTGTTGTTATCGCGGCCGTGATGGCATTGTCCATGGCGCTTTCCGCTGCCGTGACCACGCTGGTGGTGACGAGCTCGGACGCCGAAGCCGGACAAACGACCAAGACGGTTCGTAAGGGGAAGAAGAAGAACAAGGCGAAGACGAAGGCCAAGGGCAAGAAGGCCAAGAAGTCCGCGGCCAAGGCCAAGAAGAGCAAGAAGAAGGCAGCCGAACAGGCGCCCGCCGCGGCTCCTGCCGAGCAGGTGGCACCCGCTCAGCCCGCTGACCCGAACGCGCCGGCGGCGATGCCTGATGCTCCTCCTGCGGCGGACGCTCCGCCCGTCCCCGTGAACGAGTAACGATTCAGGATTCCATCAGCCCCGTGCCTTGGGTTCCGTCTTGAGCCCCGAGCACGGGGCTTCCTATTTGAAGCCATCTCGACCATGCGGCTCGACTCACTTCTCGACAGAATCGCCCGAGCTCTCCCGCTCGAGGTTCCTTACGCCGAGCGCGCCCCACTTGGCGGGCGTCCGGCCGCGGTGCTGCTTCTCTTCGGCGCGGACGAGTCCGGGAACGCAGCGATGCTCATGACCCAGAGGACGGAGACCGTCGAGACCCACAAGGGCCAGATGGCGCTCCCGGGTGGAACCTGCGACCCCGGCGAGGATGCCGTTCGCGCGGCGCTTCGCGAAACCGAAGAGGAAGTGGGGATCGGCGTGTCGCGCATCCGTACCATCGGGCTGCTACCGGAGCTCTCGACCGTCACGGGATTCCAGATCACGCCGGTCGTCGGCGTGATCGAAGACGCGATCGAGAGGGTCCGTCTCACTCCGAGCTCCCACGAGATCGCCCGGGCATTCTGGATCCCTTGGGCCGTGCTTTCCGCTCCGGAAACTTACCGCCGCGAGATGCTTCGCGTCGGCCCCGTGCAGTACCCGACGCATGTTTACCAGGTGGATCAATATCGCATCTGGGGCGCGACGGGCGCGATGATCAAAAACCTGCTCGATCGCCTGGATGCTTTGGGGTAGTTTCGAAGCCATGAAATCGATCTCGTTTCTGGCTCGTCTCGTTCCGGCTCTGCTCCTCGCTCTGTCTCTCTCGGCGCCCGCGGCGTTCGCGGAAGCCGAGGCGTGGAAAGGGGAGCCCGACAACCACGACGTCAGCATCGGCGCGCTGACCGGCCTCGGGATCCGCGACGGCGAAGCGGGATTCACGCTTCTCGGCACGCTCGGGTTCAAGGTCGTCCGCAAGGGCTTCGTTCCCGACATCAACAACTCGGTGAGCGGCGAGCTCCAGTTCGGCCCGGCGCGCGCCTACGGCCGCACCTACATGAACTACAGCGCGCACCTTCGCTGGGACTTTCAGAAGGACGCGAACTTCATCCTCTATGCCCTGGGCGGCGTCGGCGGCTACACGGGGCAGGGGAGCTTCACGATGTTCCCGCGCGTCGGCCTCGGAATCATGTACGACATGGCGAAGACTTTCCTCTGGCGCGCCGAGATCAGCCACGAGCTGATCGGCGTCGGCGTCGTTTTCCCCCTCTGGTTCTGACCGGATGGGAACCCTCGCGGGCATCCTGGTCGGGGCGGTCGCGGCTCTTCATGCGTGGTTTCTCGTTCTGGAGATGTTTCTCTGGACGAAGCCGATCGGCCTGAAGACTTTCCGGCAGCCTCTCGAGAAGGCGCTCGACTCGGCGGTCCTCGCCGCGAACCAGGGCCTCTATAACGGCTTCCTCTCGGCGGGCCTGATCTGGGGATTGATCCATCCCGACCCGGTATTCGGCTTCCAGATCCGCGTCTTCTTCCTGACGTGCGTGATCTCCGCGGCCGTTTTCGGCGCGTGCACGGTGAGCCGCCGGATCCTTTACGTGCAGGGTTTTCCGGCCCTCCTCGCCCTGATCCTGCACTTCTTCGCTTGATCGCGAGCTCTTTTGCGCCTGTCTAAACCCTGGACAGCGGCGCGCCGCCAGCTCCCTCACGAACGTCAGGAGAGCTTGAAGCGCCTGGTACGGGAAATGAAACTCCCTTCATCAAAGCCCAAGAACGCAGCGAGGAGGATCCAAGATGGATCGCGATTTCTTTTTCAGACAGATCGCCCTGGTCACGATGTTTTCCGCCGTGGCCTCGTCCTGCGGCGGCGCCGGCATGAGCCGGGCGCGTACCCGGTCATTTCCCGCGCTGATCAGCAACACGGCCTCGGCCTGCCTGCCCACGCTCTCCAGGCGCGACGAAGTCGGCGCGATCATCGAGGCGGCCACCTACGTTCGAAATAACCACGGCGAGTACTTCGATCCGAACGCGACCCGCGCGGTCGCTTACGAGATGATGACGGTCGTGATCAATATCCTGCGCGCCAACGGCCATGACGTGCGCCGCACTCTCGCGCACCCGGATCAGCCGCCTTCGAACCCCTATCGCTGGGGCTCGGACGCACTGGTTTACGCGAATGGCTCGCGTGAAATGGTCTACGACATTTACGTATCCTGGCCGAGTCCCGGAAACCCGCACGCGGGAGAGCACGGCATGCAAAGCGGCGAGGTCACCTCGGATCTGGTGGCCATCGGAAGCGGCACGGGCTCGGACTGCCAGGGCGGCGGCGGCGGCGGAAGCTCGGGCGGCAGTTCGGGCGGCAGTTCGGGTGGGAGCTCGGGCGAAACCTCGGGCGGCTCCACCGGTGAAGGCTCAGGCGGATCCTCTTCAGGCGGCGGCGAGACCGGTGGCGAAAGCTGCGCCGACGAGGGCAGCTATACCGGCCGCGGCTATCACTCGGAAGTTCACTGCCGCCACACTTACAGCTACACGCTGGAATGCTCCTTCGTGAACGGCTGCTGGCGCCCCGTCTTCGCGGATGACCAGCCGAATCCGATCATCTGCCGGGACACGGGCAGCTATTTCGGGAACGGCTACACGAGCAAGAACTACTGCGAGCACACATATGGCTTCACGCTCAACTGCAGCCTGCGCGACGGCTGCTGGCGCCCGGACGGGCTCTGAGCGCGGATCAGCCACTCCCGGCGGGGCGACCACCCGAAGGGTCTCCAATCCGTAGACACCTGTCTAAGGCTTGGACAGGTATATTGTCGAAATCAAAGGCTTTTTACCTGGTCTGGCGCTTGCTCTACTTGAGCCTGGGGGTCCGGGGATGCTTAAGTTCAATGGCGCAAAGATTTCAGTTCTTCTTGTTTCGGCGGCGGCGCTCAGCGCGTGCGGCGAGACCACTCCAAGTTTCACCAAGATCGATGGAAGCCTCCTGATCGTGACGCAGGGACAGATCGACGGCGAAGGCGGCGAAGCGCCGATTCCAGAAGCCAGTCCTTCTCCGGGCGTATCGCCCATTCCTTCGCCCAGCATCAGCCCTACGCCGATGCCGAGCGTGAGCCCGTCTCCGGGCGGCGGCGGCGGCGGCGGCGGTGAGAACGGCGGAAGCAACGGCGGCACCGAAGGCGGCGGCAATGGCGGCTCCAACGGGGGCGGCAACGGCGGCGGCGGCGAAAAGCCGAGGGGCCCGAAGAAGCCTCCGGAAGCGCCGGTCGGGCCGGTCTCGTGCGGCGAGGGTTTCTCGACCCTGGGCGCCGAGTTCAAGTGCCATAGCTCGGCTTCCTCGCAACCGAACCAGATCCAGTGCGTGATCAAGTACGGCCATCGCGTGAGCGCGGCCCGCCGCGGAGGGATCGCCAAGGGCACGGTCGCGGCTCAGTACGATCCGGCGGACGCGTCCGCGAGCTCCTGCCCGGTGTCGGAACCCGATTCCGTGATCGCGAAGCTCCATGCTCTCGCCGGGTCGAACACCGGCCAGTTCCACTTCTCGGGCAACTTCTACCTGTGCCTCACGCCTGAAATGGTGGCGGCCGGGCATCAGGCGGTCCGCTCGCAGGTGGCGACGCAGTTCCTGAACCAGCTTTCGGGCGAGAACGCGGCTGCATTGATCAGCGGCTTCCGCAAGGGCAACCAGATCGTGCCCCTTCCGGGAGACGGCGCTCAGGCCGCTTCGGCTCGTTACTGCTCGCGGCACTGAGCGAGGCGGGTGAGCAGCTCCGCCAGCGGAGCTGCCATTCGAAGGGTCTCGAAAAAACAAAAAGGGCGTCTCGTTTCCGAGACGCCCTTTCCATTTTTTCGAACAGTCTAGCCAGCTAGGCCTTCATGGCCTAGGCGTGCCAGTCGATTACCAGCGGTAAGCGACGGACAGAGCCGAGAACAGGCCCGGGCCGATGCCGACGATCTGGGAATCAGTCGTCGTAGCAACTTCCGGGGTGTTCGCAGCCGCGCCAGAGGCGGTGCCGATCGCGAAATCGACATCAGCCTTGCCCAGGTGGAACGAAGCGCCCACGCGAGCCGTGGTCGTGTCGTTCTGCGAGAGCGCGCCCTGCGAAGCGGTGTTCGCCTGGTTGACCAGAGCGTAGGTCAGACCGCCGCGGAGGGTCAGCCAGCTCGTAGCATCGCCTTCGACCGCGAAGTCGATCGGGATGACGGTCTGCTTGGCCACTGCCGGGAGGAGACGCCATGCGCTGATGGAGTAAACCATGCGAGCGCCTTCAGCGATTGCCGAAGAGCGGCCGATGCCAAGACCGATGTTGGTCTGCTTCGCGCCAGCAATGTCGTTGCCCGAGTTGTCGGTCTGGTTCAGCGAGCGGTAAGCGACGTACGGAGTCCACTCACCCCACTTGTAACGGAGACCGATGGTCATGTCCTTGTTCTTCACGCGGTTGGCTTCGACTTCGTCGCCGTCCGTGCCCGCGATCTTGAAATGGACGAAAGGCTCGAAGTCCATAACGCTGACGCCAGCCTTCAAGGTCATGTCCGTGTCGGTGTCGGTTTCGCCGGTGCCATCCACGTCAGCCTTCTTGAAGCTGCCCCAGGTCAGACCAAGACCCCACTTCACGCCCATGTCCGAGCCGATCATGATATCGACAGGGCGCATGTTAGTGCGGGTGGTGTACGAGGTCGAAGCCGAGATCGCGTCAACGCGGTTCAGGTAGATACCGACGTTGAAGTTGGCGAACGACGTGACAAAGCCGCCCTGAGCGGTGGTGCCGCTGAAGTTCGACTTTTCGATGATGCCCCAGTTTTTGAAATCGTTGACGTACGCGGGGTTGTAGAAAATGTTGTACGCGTCGTCATAATACAAGCTACCGCCGTTTCCGTTCGGCGCCAGCACTGCAGCTCCGCGGAAGTCCCCGGTGCCCATCACCAGGAGTCTTGCACGAGATGCAAACGCATTCGAAGTGGCCAGGACTCCCAAGGCCAGGAACGCTGCAAGAAGTCTTCTGTTCATGATTTCCTCCTTGTCGAAATCACTTTCTCTCAAAACGCACTCGTTTTCTGACGCTCTCTCTCTTCGAACCCGGAAGGCCCGAAACCATTTCCGGGCGAACACAGCTCGAGAAAGCGAAATTCTTTTGTCAGAAAACTGAAATGCTTGAAGAAAGGTTCCACCCGTTCGGTTGTAGTGTCAACAAATATTACTCACACTACAGATTGTGTGGAGGAGTTTACGAAGCACCGCGGCGAGCGGCTTTTGCCGAGACATTCGGAGAAAAATATTGCAAGGCGACGAATGCTCCGCCGATCAGGCCCGCGCGGTTCTCGAGCGAGGAGATCGCGAGCTTCGGAAGCAGATCCACTCCGACCCGGCGTCGCGCGAGCAGGTGCTCGAGGTGTCTTCGCGTCGGCTCGAGGAAAAGATCCGCGGACTCGGCGAAGCTTCCGGTGAAGACGGCGATCTCCGGCGCGTACAGCACGGCGTAGTTGTGGAGCGCGATCGCGAGAATGCTCGCGTACTCCTCGAACGCCGCCATGGCGCGCGGATCGCGCTTTCGCGCGAGATCCGCGATGTCCTTTCCCGTCAGCGTGGCGTTGCCGAAGCGCACGCGGGCGCGGCGGGCGAAGCTCCGCCCGGACAGGTACGCTTCCGCGCACCCGAGGTTCCCGCATCCGCACGGAGCCGACTGGTCGTTGTAGTTGACGATGACGTGGCCGCCTTCCGGGTGCTGGGCGCGGCCCGCGCGCTCGAGCTTGCCGTTCACGATCATCCCGGTGCCGAGTCCCGTCCCGAGCGTCAGAATGATGGCGTTGTCGTACTTCCTCGCCGCGCCCACCCAGTGCTCGGCGAGGATCGCGGCGGCGGCGTCGTTCTCGAGCCGGACCGGGATGCCGAGCTTGGCGCTGAGGAGCTTCACGATGGGGAACTTGCCCCAGGGCTCGCCGCCGCTCGCGAAGTTGGTCGGATCGAGGAGCACGCCGCCCTCCGGATCGAGCGGTCCCGCCGAGGCGATGCCCGCGAACCGGATCCCGCGATGCTTCGAGATGAGCTGCTTCCCCAGGTCCGCGAGCTGCGCGATCAACGCTTTCTTGCCCTGTTCGATCTGAACCGGGACGCGGATTTCCTCGAGCACCTCGCCGCGCGAGTCGACCACGCCCACCGCGACCTTGGTTCCGCCCAGATCGTACGCCAACACTTTTTTGACGCCTGCGGCTTTCGTGGGTGCCGGGGTTTTTCTGGAACGTTTCGCGCGGGCTTTCTGACTCATGCAAGTGCGTGTACCATAAAATAATTGGTTAGAGTGGGGTGTTAGCGCCCCCGCAGCGGGCGGAGCCCGGCTGAGCCGTATCAGAAGACACGAGGTCCACCCGAGTGAGCGCACGAGTCAAAAGTTCCGCTGCACCCAAGAGCCTGAACGGAAGCAAGAACCCGATCATCGAAGTCGCCAGCATCG
>CAYZKI010000102.1:7592-9541 GCA_964478745.1 uncultured Bacteriovoracaceae bacterium | reverse complement strand
CGCCCCAGCTCGGCGCCCAGAGCATCAGGCTGAACACCATGCCGAGCGTCTGCGCCCAATCCGGGAGCGCGGTGTAGAGCAGGTGGTGCGGCCCCGCCCAGATATAGATGAACACGAGCGACCAGAAGTGAACGATCGACAGCCGGTAGCTGTAGACCGGGCGATCCGCCGCCTTCGGGAGGAAATAGTACATCATGCCCAGGAACGGGGTGGTCAGCACGAATGCCACCGCGTTGTGGCCGTACCACCACTGGACGAGAGCGTCCTGCACGCCCGCGTAGATCGGGTAGCTCTTCCAGAACGAGACGGGAATGTTGATCGAATTGACGATGTGGAGCAGCGCCACCGTGACGATCGTCGCGATGTAGAACCAGATGGCCACGTAGATGTGCCGCTCGCGGCGCTTGACCAGCGTTCCGAAGAAGTTCACGCCGAAGACCACCCAGATCGCCGTGATGAGCACCTTGATCGGCCATTCGAGCTCGGCGTACTCCTTGCCGACGGTGATCCCGAGAGGCAGGGTGACGGCCGCCAGGACGATGATGAGCTGCCATCCCCAGAAGTGCACCTTGCTCAAGGTGTCGGAGAACATCCGTGCTTTCAGCAGCCTCTGCGTCGAGTAGTAGACGCCCGCGAAGACGCCGTTCGCCGCGAAGGCGAAGATGGCCGCGTTGGTGTGCAGCGGCCTGAGCCTCCCGAAGCTGATCCAGGGCAGGTCGAAGTTCAGCCGCCAGTCGGCGAGCTGCGACGCGATCACGACGCCGAGCAGGAGCGCCACGGCCCCCCAGATCAGCGTCGCGATCAGGAACTTCTTCACGATGTCGTCGTCGTAGGAGAACGTTTCGATCTTCGCGTTCGAGTTGTTGTTGCTTTCAGTCATAGGTCCTTCCCTCGTTCATTCCTTCTCGAGAAAAATCCGGTGGGCCGGGGTTTCCAGGTCATCGTACTGCCCTTGCATCGAGGCCCGGATGAAGGCGATCAGGAAGCCCAGCCCCAGGAGCAGCGCAAGCGGCATCAAGACGAAGATGATATTCACGCGAAGGCCCTCCTGAGCTTCCTCGTCCCGTAGCCGGCGATGGCCAGGACCGTGAGCGAGCTCAGCGGCATGAGGACCGCCGCGAAGAGCGGGTTCACCCAGCCGGCGAGCGCCGCGGCGACCCCAACGACGTTGTAAACGAGCGAGAAACCCAGGGCGCGACGGATGACCTTCATCGTCTCGCGCGACGCCTCGACGAGCCTGACGACGGGGAGCACGCCCGGGGTGCTCTGATAGATGCCCGCGGCGCGCATGCTCACCTCGAGGCCCGAGTGAACGGCGATCCCGACCGACGCGGCCGAGAGCGCGATCGCGTCGTTCGCGCCGTCACCGACCATGATGGCGTGCTCATGGCGGGCTACGACCCCGCGCTTGGCCTCGGGGCTCGCTCCGTGGATCGCGTGGTCCGGATCGATCCCGACGTCGCGGGCCGCGGCCTGGACGGCCGGCCGGGCGTCGCCCGACAGGATCCAGCAACGAAGCCCCAGCGCGCGAAGGTCACGGACGGCGTCCCTGGAGTCGGGCCTGAGCGCGTCGCCGAGGCGGAAGCGCGCGATCGGGCGGGCGTCCCTGGAGAGGATCACGGATCCACGCTCGGAGCCGTCGCCGCGGATCTCGTAGCGGTTCGGGCCGACGGTGCCCGCGACGCCCTGGCCGATGGTTTCGACCCAGTCGCCGACACGGACGGCTCCGGCGCCCTCTCCCGGGCCGAAACGCTCGACGATCGCCTTGGCGATCGGGTGATTCGAGTATCGCTCGAGGGCGACCGCGACATCGAGCGCTTCAGGAGCGTCCTGGTCGATCTGCCAGCCCAGGACCTCGAAGCGGCCGGTGGTCAGCGTGCCTGTCTTGTCGAGGAAGATCTCGCGGGCCGAGGCGAGCCTTTCGATGATCTCGCCGTTCCGGATCAGGA
>CAYZKI010000102.1:0-7582 GCA_964478745.1 uncultured Bacteriovoracaceae bacterium | reverse complement strand
GATCAGGATCCCCGCCCGCGCCGCGCGGCCGAGCGTGGTGCTCACGGCGAGCGGGGTGGCGAGCGCGAAGGCGCACGGGCACGCGACGATGGCGAGCGCGAGCGACCGGCTCAGCGCCTCTTCCCAGTCGCCCATGAAGCCGAGCCCGAGGATGAGCAGAGAAACGAGCACGATCGCCCAGACGAAGCCCTTCGAAACGCGGTCGGCGAGCTGCGAGACCGGCGCCTGCGAGCGCAGCCCCTCCTCGACCGAGGCGAGGATGCCGCCCAGCCGGGTGGCCTCGCCCGCCGAGCGCACCTGGATGACGAGCCTGGAGGTGAGGTTCAGTGTGCCGGCGTAAACCGAGTCGCCCGTCTCCTTCCTCTCGGGCGCGGCTTCGCCGGTCAGCAGCGCGCCGTTCAGCCGCGAGCTGCCTTCGACGATCACGCCGTCGATCGGGATCGGCTCGCCGGGACGGACCTCGATGCGGTCGCCCGCGCGGACCCTCGCGAGAGGCAGCTCGTGGTACGCGCCGTCGGCGGAGAGGACGCGCGCGGTGGACGGGATCAGGAAGTGAATGAGGCGCGAGGAGATGGCCGCGCTCTGCTGCGCGCGCCTGAGGACGTAGCGCACGGACAGCAGCAGGAAGACCAGCATGGTGGTCGAGTCGAAATAGACGTGATCGCTTCCGCGGACGAGGTTCGCGGACGACGCGATCGTTGCCACGATCGTTCCGATGGCGATGGGAAGGTCGATCGACGCCTCCCTGAGCCTGAGCGCCTTCAACGCGCCTTGGTAGAACGGGATCGCGCTGTAAAGGACCACCGGAAGCGAAAGAGCGAAGCTCGCCCAGCGGAACAGCTCGCGAAGCCCCTGGTCGGCGCCCGCGTAAAGCGCGACGGCGAGAAGCATGATGTTACCCGCGCAGAATCCTGCGACGGCCATGCGGATGAGCAGGGTCCTGCTCTCGCGGCTCTGGAGCTCGTCGAGCTCGGAAAGCTTGACGGGATGGGGACGGTAACCGAGCCGCGCGAACTCGCGCGCGACCCGGGCGGCCGAGACGCCCGGACCCAGGGTGACGGAAGCGACGGAGTTGCCGAGATCGAGCCGCGCCGAACGGACGCCGGGAACGAACTCGGGCAGCTTCTCCGTCAGCCAGACGCAGGCGACGCAGTGGACTCCCTCGAGATAGAACTGGATGCAGCGCGAGCCGTCGGCCTTCCCGTCCTCGGTGGCCGCCGCGTGCTGGGCCGCGGTCTCGGCGTCGTCCAGGTAAGCGAAGCTTTCGTCGACCACGGGTGCCGGCCCGGCGGGCCTGACGGACACGTGCGAGCTCTTGAGGTCGTAGTACTCCTCCAGATCCCGGCTTCGAAGAAGGCCGTACACCGCCTCGCACCCGGCGCAGCAGAACCGGCTCCTGCCTGCGCGATCCTGCGGCAGGGGGAGGCCGCAGTGATCGCACGCGCAGGAGATCGCGTGAGCCGGTGTTTGAGTCGTGGCTTCCATGGTGATGGCTCGTGCGCGGTGGTTGGTTCCCGGGCGATCAGAGGATCAGACCGCTGTTCGGGTTCAGCAGCTCGTCGACGGTCACGAGCTTGAGATGCTCCGTGCCCTTCGAGTCGAGCAGCTGGCTCAGTATCCGCATCCCGTCGGTCGTGGTGAAAATCCCCACGACGCGATTCATGCGGTTCAGGACCACGGTGCAGCCGTACTTCTGGCGCGCCATCACGCGCGCCACGTCGGCAAGGGGTGTCCCCACCTGGACGCAGTACGGATCGGGAGTCATGACGTCGGAGACCACCAGGGTCATCGCGTCCGACAGGATCTCGGCCTGGCGAAGATCGCGCTCGCTGACCACTCCGATGACCTGCCCGTTCTTCACGACCGGCAGGTGGCGGATCTGCGCGCGCTTCATGAGCTCGGAAGCTTCCGTGACCGTCGTCTTCTCGTTCGCGGTGCACGGGTAGTCCGTCATGCCTTCTTCAACTCTCTTCACGGTGGTCATTTTTCACTGTCTCCTCTTGCAGGGAGATAGAGCACCAAGCGTTCCAGGCTGACCTGCGCTTAAACGCGAGTTGGCGTTCGGGCGCGAGACAATAGATACCCCCGCGGGACGGAATGTCCCAAGGCGTCAGACCGCGTAAGTACCTGAAACTCGGAGAAGAAAGCGGCCTAAAACCGGAGCTCGATGCCCGCCCCGAAGCTGTCGTCGGTAAGCATCAGGCCCGCGGCCCAGGACCAGCTGGGCCCGTACATGAGCGAGACCTCGAACTCGAGGTCCTCGCCGAGCTCGACCGCCTGTCCCGGGCGCCAGGTCACGTCGGCGTCGCTGAACACGGTCGAGGTCCACTGGAAGCGCTTCTCGGCGCCCAGGCGGAACTTGCCGCGATGGTCGACGAGAAGCTCGGACTCGATCAGGAAGGGAAGAACGTATCCGATGCCCGCGATGGCGGAGTACCGGGCGTCGAAGCGGGTGGCGCCGCCGGTGAGGCTGAAGAACTGGTTGAACCAGCGGCGATAGAAGAGGTCGCCCTCCACCTCCCACGGCTCGTCGAAGGAGAAGTTCCTGCCCGCAGTGTTCCTCGTCTCGAGGCGCGCTTCGAGCTCGTTCCAGGTCTGCGAGAAGCGCAGGTAGGCCTGCGCGTGGTTGGTGGCCGCTTCGGCACGCCCGAAGAAGTACCAGTGGTCGTGAAGATGAGGGTCGTGCTTCTGGTGAGCCGCGAGCTCGGGCTTGGGCGTGTAGCTCATGTACTTCACCACCCGGGCCATGCCTGTTTTCATGTGATAGAGGTTGTGGCAGTGGAGCATCCACTCGCCCGGCTCGTTGGCGTAGAACTCGATCGTCCGCGTGCCGTGAGGCGGAACGTCGACCGTGTGCTTCAGCGGCGAGTAATCCCCCTTCGAGTTGATCACGCGGAAGAAGTGGCCGTGAAGGTGCATCGGATGGTGCATCATCGTCTTGTTCTCGAAGACGAAGCGGACGACGTCCCCTTCGCGGATCTCGATGGTGCGGTCCTCGTGGATGGCCTTTCCGTTGATGTGCCAAACGTAGCGCTCCATGTCCCCGCCGAGGACGAGCTTCAGCTCGCGGACGGGAGCCTCTTTCGGAAGAGTGGTCTTCACGGGCGATCGGAGCTCGTCGACCGTCAGGGTCTCGAGCACGGGCGGCGCGGCAGGAGCCGCGGAATGCGCGTCGTTAGCGGAATGCGCGTCGTGGCCCGAGTGGCCGCCGTGAGCGGAGTGGCTTCCGTGGCCCGAGTGCCCTGCTTCGGGCGCGGCGGAGCCGGAGGCACCGTGATCCGCGTGCCCACCGGAGCTCCCGTGATCCCCGCCATGGCTTCCATGATCCATGGTCGCGTACATGTCGGGGAACGGCTTGTCCGGAGCGGGAACCCGCTCGCTCCCCGTTCCGATCCAGCCCGAGGCGTAGCCCGTACCGTCCTGCACGGTGGCACGAAGCTGCGTGCTCCTGCCCTTCGGGACCTCGAACAGCACGTCGTAGGTCTCGGCCATCCCGATCAGGATCTCCTTCGCCTTCGTGGGCACGATGTCGATGCCATCGGCCGAAACGACGGTCATCGGCTCCTGGCCGAGCGCAACGTGGAAGTACGACGACGCTCCGGCGTTGATGATCCGGATGCGGATCCTCTCGCCCGGCCGCGCGTCGGTCAGCAGGGAGTCGGCCTTTCCGTTGAACAGGAAAGCATCGTAGCCGACGTCGGAGTAGTCCATGCCACCCATGCGGATCCATTCGTTGTGCAGGAAGTTGCCGAGCGAGCCCGCCTGGATCGCCCCGAGCCACGAGCGCATCGTATTCTTCTTGTACAGGTAGTAGTCGCCGTCCTTGCGCAGGTTCTTCAGGATGTCGTTCGCGTTCTCGTCGGACCAGTCGCTCAGGACGACCACGAGGTCGCGGTCGTAGCGGAGCTTGCTTTCGCGGGAATTCGCGGCCGGGTGAATGATGAACGCGCCGTAAAGCCCCTTCTGCTCCTGCACGTTCGTGTGCGAGTGGTACCAGTACGTGCCGTTCTGGCGGATCCGGAAACGGAAGGTGAACGACTGCCCGGTCAGGATCGGGGGCGTGTTCACGTACGCGACGCCGTCCATCTCGGGCGGCAGCAGAAGCCCGTGCCAGTGGATCGAAAGCTCCTCGCCGGGGATCTCGTTCTTCACGACGATCTCGGCGTCGTCGCCCGCGTGGAACTCGAGCGTCGGCGCGGGGATGCTCCCGTTCAGCATCAGGGCGAAATCGACGGTTCTCTTTCCGCTGAGGTTGACGCTCCCGCGGGTGGCGGTGAGCTCGTAGCGGACCGTTTTCGCCTCGGCGGACAGGACGGACAGAAGAAGGCCCAGGGTCACGGACAGGACGGTTTTGCGCATGAAGGCTCCCTGCCTGATGAATACGCCGGAGAGCCGATTCTCGTGACAGATCCCGGAAAAACACGGCATAACGCTCTGCATCTATTTTGTTGACCTGTTAAGTCAGATTTAGTAATCGCTTCGCACCGTTATATGCGAAACCGGTGGCGCCGTAACACCCTGCGATTGACCCTGCTCGCGCTCGCGCTTTCGAGCTGCGCCACCCGCCATTCGCTTTACCGCGACTACCAGGCCACGCTCCGCGAAGGCGCGGCCCGCTCGCAGGCCCGGCAGACCACGGTCATCATCCTGGTCGACGGCCTGGGGCTCGACGTCACCCGCGCCCTGCTCGCGGCGAACGCCCTTCCCCGCACCGGGAAATTCTTCGACTCGCTCCACGCCGGAAGCGCGGTCTTCCCCTCGCTCACCTACCCCAACATCGCGTCGATCCTGACCGGACTGCCGGTCGACGGGCATCCCGTCAGCGGCAACTCGGTGATGGTCCGCGGAACCGAGGTGAACTTCGAGAACCCCTCGCAGCGGGAGCTGCTCAACCAGCTCCTTGCAGGGAAGACCTGGTTCTCGCGGTTCGCGAGCGAAGGGCGGACATCAGTCAGCTTCTCGCACTCGTTCCATGAGGGAGCGACCGCTCACCTGGACACCGACGTGAAGTCCGGGCTGGCCTACGTTTCGCGCGAATACGACTACATCGACCAGAAGGCGATCGACGGCCTCGGCGAGCTTCTCGAGGACGCCGGCCCGGGCCACTGGCCCGAGCTCGTTTTCCTTCATCTGACCGGCTACGACGCCCTCGCGCACCGGAACGGGCCGGCTTCGCGCGAGGCGCTGAGCTACCTGCGCTGGCTGGACGGCAGGCTCGATCCCGTCTACGCCGCCCTCGCGGAAGCCGAGAAACAGGGATTCAAGGTCCGCGTGCTGCTCACCTCCGATCACGGCTTCGAGAAGGTCACCACGCACTATCCGATCGAGCGCGTGCTGCGCGGCTCGGGATTCGACGTCCTCAACCAGTACCGCGTCGCTCCGCTCTACTCCCGCGGCGAGGTCGCGACGCGCGAGAAACAGGCGCTCTACGCGAGGCTCGCCTCCCGACCCGAGATCGAGGCGGTCGTCGAGCCCGGCCTCGGGCGCCCGCGCGTCTACGCCAAGCGCCCGCTTCCCGAAGCCTCGCTGCGCCTCATCGAGGCCTACTTCCGCTCGCCGCTGCGGCCGGACGCGGTGGCGATCGCCGCGAGCGGCGTCTCGTTCCACCCGAAGGGGCTCGGCCAGCACGGCGGCCTGAGCCGTTCCGAGATCGAGGTGCCGCTGCTTCTGCGCGGAGCCTCGCTGAGGGGCGAAGCGACGGTTCCCGCCCACGTCGCCGCGCGCGAGCTCGTTTCGCTCGCGCCGCCGCCAGCTCCCGTGTCCGAAGCCGTAGCTGACGGCGACGATGCCGAGGGCGAACCCGCCGGCATCGCGCACGCGCTCGCCCTCTCCTCGCCGGTCACCCGGTCCTGGATCCGACTGGATTCACCCGCGGGCTCCGCGACCCGCCTGAGCTCGGGACTGACGCCGTCTCTCAATCTCGACTGGCGCCAGATCTGGAGCTCGCGCTTCTCGACCACGCTCGGCTTCGGCATGCGATTCTACGATTTCCGGGACTCTCTCGCGCCGGGCGCCGCGCCCGCGCCGAACGCCGCCGCCGAGCTCCGGGCCGGCAGCGTTTTCCGCTTCTCGAGCTCGCAGACTCTCACTCTCGGCGCGGCCCTCGCGGAGGAGGTCCTCGAATCGTCGACCCTCTGGGTGCCTCGAGTCGACTTCGAGACGAGAAAGCGTCTCTGGTCGCTCGGGATCGGCGACCTCGGCGTCGAAGGCGGCCTGGGCCTCCTTCTTCCTTCGGGCGGCTACACGCTCGGCTTCCAGCAGAAGTTCGGCGCGCACCTCGAGATGTCCGTGGCGACGACCCACCTGCTCAGGCTCGGGATCCTGGCCCGCCACTTCGAGCAGCCGGCGGAGGACCGCGCCACCCGATCCGGCTGGGATCTCGGGCTCGGCGCCTTCTACGAGCTCGGCCTCTGAGGCACGATTGATGGGCTGTCGAAAAGATCGACAGGGCGCTAGAGTGGCTTCCGTGAAGCTCTCCCCATTGATCGAAATCCGCGATTCGCGCGACGAATGCATCGTCTCCCCGCCCCGCCTGTCCCTGGCGATCGAGAGGAGCGGGGCGTTCGGCGACGGAAGCCATCCCACGACCCGCCTGTGCGCCGCGGCCGTAGACCATCTCTGCCGCACGATGAGGCCCGAGTCGTTCCTCGACGTGGGAACCGGCAACGGGATCCTCGCGCGGATCGCCCGCGCGCGCGGGGCCCGCTTCGTCGTGGGCACCGACATCGACCCCGCCGCGCTCGCGGCGGCGCGCAGGAACGCCGGCCTCGACTCGACCGACGTACCCATCGAGTTCCGCGACTCGCCCCCCGACAGCTGGGGTCCCCGCTTCGGGATCGTCGTGGCGAACATCCTCGAGGCGCCACTGAAGTCGCTCGCGGCCCCGCTGGCCTCGGCGCTCGCCCCGGGCGGCCGGCTCCTGATCAGCGGCTTCACGCGGCTCCAGGCTCACGGCCTCGAGCTCCCGTACCGGGACGCGGGCCTCGCGCTCCGCCAGGAAGCCTACCTCGACGACTGGGCCCTGCTGGTCTTCGCCCGCGCGCCCGCTACTGAAGCGTCCGCTCGATCCGGCTGATATCGAAACCCTGCGCCGCGCGGCGGGCCAGGATCTCCTGGATCAGCGTCTCGTCCATGCGCGGGGTGCGGCTCAGGATCCAGAGCGAATCGCGATCGGGCGCACCGACCACGGCGTACTCGTAGTTCGGGCCGAGCTCGATGATCCAGTAGTCGCCGGAGAAGGGCCAGAAGAACGTGACCTTGAGCTTGGCGTTGGTCGTCTCGTCGACCACCTTCGCGCTGCCTCGGGCCACCTTCTCTTCGCCGTCCAGGGTCTTCTTGCGGCACGTATTCACGACGGAGATCTTTCCGTCGTCGCGAAGGGCGTAAGTGGCGGTGACGCCGGTGCAGTCCTTCTCGTACCTCTGCGGCAGGCGGACGATCTCGTACCAAAGCCCGGTGTAGCGGTTCAGATCGACGTACTCGACCGTCTCGAGCTCGGGGAGCTGCGGGCCGCGCCCGAAGGCGCGAGCCTCCTGGCTGAGGTTCATTGCCGCGAGTAATGCCGCGAGGGTCATCTTCAACA
>CAYZKI010000101.1:0-9662 GCA_964478745.1 uncultured Bacteriovoracaceae bacterium | reverse complement strand
CGCGTGCCCTTCCAGCCCGCGTGGGCGCCGGCGACCGCGCCGCCCCTCCTGCGCGCGAGCAGCACCGGGACGCAGTCGGCGGTCACCACCCCTACCGGGGCTCCCGCCGAAAGCGAGAACAGGGCGTCCACCTCGCCGCATTGCGCGCCCGGGCCCCGGAGCTCGGCCACGCCGGTCCCGTGAACCTGCTTCCACTGCGGGCGCGTCGCCCACCAGTCGCCTGGAGCGAGATCGGGGACGGGATGCTCCCGCGTTCCGAATCCATGGACCAGGCCGGGTACCGTGCTGAGGAGCGCGCTTCGAAGAGGCTTCATCGCACCCCGAGCTCATCGAAGCGGATCACGCCGAAGGGGCTGACGCGGAATCCGCTCACGCGCGGCGAGACGGCATGAGTCTGCACGTAATGATAGATCGGAACGACCACCGTCTCGTCCTCGAGGAGGATCTTCTGCGCGGCCACGATCCTGGCGGCGCGGGCCTTGCCGGGCTTCATCCGGGCGATCTCCCGCACCAGCGCGTCGTAGGCCGGGCTCGACCATCCCGTGTAGTTGTTCGGGTTGCCCGTCGTGAACACCTCGAGATGAGAGATCGGATCGGCGAACGGCGCGAGCCAGCCGAACCGGTAGATCTGCCTCGGCGAGGACAGCCCTCTCACATAGGTCTTCCAGTCCTGGTTGATGAGCGACAGCTCGAGCCCGAGCGACTTCTTCAGGTCCGCCTGGATCTTTTCCATCACGAGAGAGTTGCGGCTGCTCGAGTCGAACGCGCCGTGAAGCTCGCCCTTCCTCGCCGCGGCCTTCCCGCGCACTTCCGCCATGGCCTGCTCGAAGGGTTTGAGCCTCGCTGCCTCGGGAGGGCAGGCGAAATGTCCCTCGAGGCCGACGGGGACCCAGCTGCATGCCGGCGTCTCGCCGGTTCCGATCGCGGCGACGATTCCGGGCCGGTCGACCGACCCGGCGACCGCCTTTCTCCACGCGGGCTCGTTCATCGGGGCCACGCGGGTGTTGAACGCGATGTAGTACGTCGCGTGGAACGGATCGACCTTCACGACGCCCTTCTTCCTCATCCGCTCGAACTCGAGCGACGGGACGCGCGTGAGGATGTCGAGCTGGCCCTGCTCGAAGAGCGCGACCCCGGTCGACTCGTCGGACACGATGACGAGCTCCACCTGCGAGGGCGCGTCCGCCCGGGCGCGGCCGGCGTAGTGGGGATTCCTCTCCAGGACGAACTTGGTATCGGGCTGGTGGCGCACGATGCGGTAAGGCCCGGTGGACGGCGCGGTCAGCGGCCAGCGGTCCTTCGATTCCGCGAGGCCGGCCAGCACGTCCGCGCGCACGGGCAGCGCGGCTGAAAGCGCGAGCGACTGGAGAAAGTAGGACGTCGGCTCGCGGAGGCGGATGATCACGTCGCCCTGGCTCTCCTCGACCGAGTCGATGGGCCCGAGCAGGCCGGCCACCTTCGACGCCGTCGCCGGATCACGCGCCCGGTTGATCCCGGCCACGAACTCCGACGCCGTGACCGCCTTGCCGTCGGACCACTTCGCGTCCTTCCTCAGCTTGAATCGGAAAGTCTTGCCGTCGCGCGAGGGCAGCACCGAGGCGGCGATCCGGTTCACCAGCTTTCCGGAGCCGTCGTACCCGACCAGCCCCTCCATCACGTTGCCCAGGATCCGCAGGGAGACCCCGTCCTCGGCCCGCGCGGGATCGAGGGAAACCGGCTCCGAGGTCAGCTGCACGCGCAGGATCCGCTGCGAGGCCTCAGCCCCCTTCATACCGGGAGAGAAACAGGCTAGGATGAGGGGAATCCAGAAACGAGCGGTCATCGTCACAAGCGCCTGACTGAGAACGTACCATAATAGAGGCCATGGACTCGATTTCGAACTTCCTCAACTCGCTCCTCGGTGCGGCTGCTCAAGGCGGCGACGGGATGGGCTTCGCCCAGGTGCTCATGTCCCTCGGGGTCGCTTACCTCGGAGGGGTGCTCTCGAGCCTGACTCCTTGTGTCTATCCCATGATCCCGATCACGGTGAGCGTGGTGGGCGGAATGGGCAACGAGCGCCGCTCGTGGTCCGAAGTGCTCGCGCGCGGCACCGCCTACGTGGCCGGCATGACCGTGATCTACTCCTTCCTGGGCGTGCTCGCGGGCCTGACCGGAAAGGTGTTCGGGACGCTCACCAATACCTCGGGCTGGTACCTGGGCCTGGGCATCGTGATGACCTTCGCCGCTCTCATCATGCTCGACGTGATCCACTTCGACCCGCTCGCGATGTGGGATTCTCTGAAGCGCAAGACGGGGATCGGCGGCGCGAAGCCCAAGACGCATCACGCGCTTCCGAAGGAGATGACCCTGGCCGGAGCGTTCGCGCTGGGCGCTTCCTCGGGCTTCATCGCCGCTCCCTGCACGACGCCCGTCCTGACCGCGATCCTCACGTATATCGCCGAGACGAAATCGGTCGGGCTCGGGATGAGCCTCATGGTCGCCTTCTCGATCGGCCTGGGGACCCTGCTCCTACTGGTCGCGATCTTCGCGGGCGCCCTACAAGTCCTGCCCCGCTCGGGCAAATGGATGAACTCCGTCAAGCTGGGGAGCGGCATTCTGCTGCTCGCCTTCGCGGGCTACTTGATCTATCGTGCTGGAGCACTCGGAGGCATTTAGACAATGGTCACGGCATCGCGTCGAATCTGGGCTTTGGCTGGGCTGTCCCTCGCGGGGTTCGCCATCTCGGTTGTCCAATCCAAGCAGTTCTACGAGATGCGCTCGGGAACGGCCGGCTTCGACAGCTTCTGCAACATCAGCTCGACCTTCAACTGCGACGTCATCGTGATGAGCAAGTACGCGGAGCTCGTCGGCGGGATCCCCCTTTCGAGCTTCGCGGCCGGCTGGTTCGTATCGATCTTCATCATCGCGTTGATCGCGCGCGGGGCCTTCTGGCGCCGTGACGCCGTCCGCGCCCTCTTCGCCATGACCCTTTTCGCGGTGTCGATGTCGGCGATCTGGTTCTATTTCATGGCGGCGAAGCTGCACACCTACTGCCTGGAGTGCCTCGCGGTCGACGCGATCAACGTCATCAGCTTCCTGATCGCGCTGAGCCTGCGGCCGGAGCCTCTCTCGGCGTCGCCCGCCCAGCCTTCGCGCTGGCAGGCCTTCGCCGGGATCACCTTCGCCTCGCTCCTGGTCTGCATCGTCTTCCTGAAGCAGATGGAGGTCTCCTACTCGCGCGACGAGGACGTCAACGCGATGGTCCAGGCGATCCTCGATGCCCCGACCCTCGCGGTCGCGGCGGGCCCCGAGTTCCCCTCGATCGGGCCGGCGAACGCCCCGATCACGATCGTCGAGTTCAGCGACTTCCAGTGCCCGTTCTGCCGGATCGGCGCCTCGACGCTCAAGAGCCTGGGCTACCGGTTCCCGCAAACCATCCGCGTCGTGCTGAGAAACTATCCTCTCGATCCCGCCTGTAATCCGAAGATGCGCTCGGCCGGCCACGCGGCCGCCTGCGAATCCGCCCGCGGCGTCTACTGCGCCTTCCGCCAGGGCCATTTCGAGGCGGCCTACGAGGAGATCTTCACCGAGCAGGACAAGCTGAAGCCCACGGTGCCCACCCAGCTGATCAAGGCGCTTCCGGGCGTGGACGCAGCGGCTTTCGATGCCTGCATGGCGTCGTCCGAGGCCGCGAATCACGTCACGCGCGACCTGAACGACGGCGAGCTGCTAGGTGTGCAGGGGACGCCGACCTTCTTCGTGAACGGCAAGCGCGTTCCGGGCTTCCCGTCCATCAACGCGTGGACGCGGATCATCGAGCGCCTGACCGCGAAGTAGGGCCTGCATGAGTGATTTGCCGCAGCTCATCGACAGCCACTGCCACCTCAACTACGACTACGCGCCGAAGTCGGCGGAAGACCTGGTCCGCGAGGCCCGCGCGAACGGCGTGAGCCACCTGCTCACGATCGGCACGGATCTCGGCACCATCGGTGAGGTGCAGGCTCTGTCGGAGCGCTTCGAGAACGTCTTCCACACGATCGGCGTCCATCCGCACGACGGCTCGACGCTCGCCGAGGACCAGGTGCCCGTCCTCGAGAAGGCGGCCCGCCACGCGAAGTGCCGGGCGATCGGCGAGATCGGCCTCGACTACTACTACGAGAACTCCTCGCGCGAGGCGCAGCGATCGAGCCTCGAGCTCCAGCTCGATCTCGCGCTCAGGCTCAAGCTCCCGATCGTGGTCCACAGCCGCGACGGCGAGGAGGACCTGCTGCCGCTCCTCGCGCGTTACGCCAAGTCCTGTTCCGGCGATCCCGGGGTCATCCATTGCTTCACCGGCACCACCGCGTTCGGCAAGGCGTGCATCGACCTGGGCTTTTACGTCTCGTTCTCGGGCATCCTGACTTTCAAGAACGCCGACGGCGTGCGCGAGGCGGCGAAGGCCTATCCGCTCGACCGCCTGCTCGTCGAGACCGACTCCCCTTTCCTGGCTCCCGTTCCCTATCGCGGGAAGAAGTGCGAGCCCTCGATGGTGCGGGCCACCGCCATCAAGCTCGCCGAAGTGAAAGGACAATCGATCGATACCGTCGCCGAGGTCACGACCCGGAACTCGCGCGCGCTCTTCGGGATCTGATGGTCAAAGCTGCGAGAGGAACATCTCGTAGTGCATGGTCAGCAGGATCATCCAAGGGAGCGGGTCCGCGCGGAACTCGTCGAGACGAAGCGTGCCGCTCTCGACGATCGCGAACTTGCGCACGGCCGCGCCATCGGGCCGCTCGAAGCGGAACTCCATCTGGAACCTCCGCTCGGAATCCTCGTAGCCGTGGAAGGTGATCCTGCTCTTCACGCCCGCGTTGTCGGCGACGAGGGTGGAAACCACCTGCGCCTTCTCCGGGACGTACTCGAAGCGCAGATCCCGCTTGAGATCCCCGCCGTCACGGGTGCCCGCGCCTTTCGCGACGATCTCCACCTTCGGCGACGGCGAGTAGGCGCCGAAGTCCTGGAAGAAGTAGCTGATGGACTGGTTGCCGTCGCTCAGGCTCAGGTTGAATACCGAGCCCACGCCCGCGGCGTCGGTCGAAGGCGCAGTCGCCTGGACCTCGAAGCTCTCCCACACGCCTTTCCAGCCGGACAGCTCGTCCTGCTCGAGAGCGATGGGGATGCGTGTGCTCCACTTTCCGTCGACGAGCTCCTCGTATCCGCCGGTGAGCGAGCGGAGCAGGTTGCTGTGCACGACGCTCATGCGGAAATCCGAGTCGATCTGCCAGGTCATGCGCCCGCTGTTGGCCGACGCCGTTTCCGCGATCGGCGAGACGAGCGGGGGCGGGAGCGCGAGGCCGATCAGGAGGGCGACACGGGCGCGGGTCACGCGGAAGGCCCCTTCTCGGGGTTCATCGCCCAGTCCGGCTTGTAGAAGTAGCGCTCGTATTGGCGGTTCAGGGCCGTGAAGCGGCCCGGCGTCTGGTCCGCCTCGATGAACATGCGGATCGCGTTCACCTTCGAGTCGAGGTCGTCGATCATGTGGACCACGAGCGCCTCGAGGCACTTCGGGCGCTTGGGCGACCCGTACTCGAGCAGCCCGTGGTGCGAAAGGATCAGGTGCTTCACGAGGATCTTCTTCTCCTCGGGGAACTTGCCCGGAAGCCGGCCTTCCTGCGCCTCGAGCTCGCGGATCTTGCGGTCGACGAGCTCGACGCCCATGACCAGGTGACCGATCAGCTTGCCTTCCATCGTGTAGTCGGTCACGCGCTCGTAGGAGAGCTCCCAGAGCTTGCCGATGTCATGAAAGAAGCCGCCCAGGAAAAGCAGGTCGCGGTCGAGGTACTTGCCGTAGTGCTTGGCGAGCCCGTCCAGGATCCCGGTGATCGAGACGACGTGCTCGAGCAGACCCGTCTTGTAAGCGTGGTGGACGCTCTTCGCGGCCGGAGCGCGCTTCACGCGGTCGACGATCTCGGCGTCGTCGCGCAGCACGGACTCGGCGAGCGCCTTGTAGTGCGGGTCCTGCATGGTCGCAACGTAATCGAGGAGCTGCGCGTAAAGGCGCTCCGGATCGAGCGCGCTCTCGGCGACGAAATCCTTGAAGGAAATCTCGTCTTCGCGGAGCACGTGCATCCGGTTGACGACCACCTGCCGGCGGCCCTGGTAGGTCTGGCAGCGGCCTTCCACCCAGACGAAGGCGTCCTTCACGGCCTGCCCGGTGTAGTCCTCGACCTTCTCCCAGGCCTTCCCCTCCACCTCGCCCGACCGGTCCATGAACACCAGGTTCATGTAAGGCTTGCCGTTCTTGTCCACGCCGACGGCGCTGAACTTCACCAGGAAGCTGGTGGCGACGGATTCCTTGTCCTTGAGATCACGGGCAAATTGGGGTTTCTTCGGGGAAGTCGAGTTGAGTTGCATGCCGGGCAGGTCATACTTGCTTTGACCAAATAGTTCAACTATTGAGTAGGAACATCATGTCGATCGACTTCTTCATCCCCGCCGAACCCATCTCCTGGACCCGGGTCACTCTCGAAGGCCCGGATGCGAAAGACTTTTTACACAGACTCACGACAGTCGACGTCCGCAACCTCGCGGATGGCTCCGGGGCGCCGGGCCTGTTCCTGACCTCGCAGGGAAAGATCCGCGCGAGCTTCATGCTCTGGTCCGCGGGCCAGGGCCGTTTCGTGTTCGAGCTCGACGCCGGCGCGGACGGGCACTGGAAAAAGGAGCTCCTGCTCGCGATCGACCAGTACACTTTCGCGGAGAAGATGACGCTGACCCCGGACTCCCCGCTTGCCTGCCGCTGGATCCTGGGCGCGGAGATCGCGGGCCTGGGCGACGGCCAGACCCAGGTGCTCGGCCCGGTCGAGCTTTTCCATCACGGTTCGCGCGACTTCGGCAGGCCTTGGATTTCCATATGGGGCAGCGATGAGGACCTCGACGCGTGGATCGCCGCGAACGCACCCGACGCGAGGAAGATCGATTGGCCGGCGCTCGATCGCGAGCGCATCCAGCGCACCCGCCCCTGGGTCGGCACCGAGATCAGCGAGAGCGTGATTCCGCTCGAGCTCGGGCTGAAGGACGCGATCGCCGACCAGAAGGGCTGCTATCCCGGCCAGGAAGTGATCGAGAAGATCGTAGCGCTCGGCTCGCCCCCGCGGCGCCTGGTGCGCATCGACGGCATCGCGCCCACGCCCGAGGTCGGCGACCCCGTTCTGGACCTTTCATCGCCCGCGGTCGAGGTGGGCAAGCTCACGAGCGTGACTACCGACGGAACGACCTACAGCGCGCTTGCGCTCATGAAGAAGGCTTACGCCAAGAACGGAAACCCCGTCCTCCTGGATCCGGACGGCCGCATGACCGGCAAAGTCGTCGCGGTGGCGGAGTACAAGTGATCGCTCCGCTGGCGGAGCTGCCTCGATTGCCTTGTCTGCCTCGCTGCCTTGACGTACTCCCAACCCATGAGCTGCTTCATCTGCGGAAAATACCAGGGCGCTTCTCCCGTCACGCCCATCGGAGAGCTGAGAGGAATGACCCTCTCGCACATCGCACCCGGAGGAGACGGGCTGGCCATGAAAGGACGCCTGCTGATCGAGCCGATCAGACATGTGGAAAGCCCGGAAGATCTGACTCCCGAGGAATTTTCCGATATGGGCATCCTGCTGCGAAGGGCGATGATCCTCGTGAAGAATGCCTTAGGAGCTGAGCACGTCTACTTCTTCCGCATCAATGACCTGGTCCGGCACTTTCATTTCCATGTGGTGCCTCGCTACCCGGGCACGCCCGAGGAATATTGGGGTCTCAGGATTCCGGAGTGGCCTGAATATCCGAAGATCGACCTCGCCGGGATCCAGAATCTCTCCGACGCGCTTCGGGAGAGGTTCTGATTCATCGCCGCGTGCCGGCCGGCCGCTCAATCCTTCCTTCGAATCTTCCCGACCTTCTCCGAAATCGAGCCGGCGAGCTCCTCGAGGTGACGGAACTCGTCGCCCGCGCGGAGCTTGAGCGGCTTCGACTTGCCCGAGAGCAAATCCTCCAGGAACCGTTCGAACGCGTAGAGCGGGCCCGCCGCTCGATGCGAGAGCACGATGCCGACGGCGAAGAGGAAACCGCAGAACGTGAGACTTGCCAGCCCGAAAGTTAGCGCGAAACTCTGAAGCAGCTCGACGGACGCAGGCTCCGTGGGCGGCTGGAAACGCCCGAGCACCATGCGCAGATACGTGTACGAAAGCGTTCCCGTCACGAGCGCGAAGCAGAGGCCCAGGACCACGAGCCGCAGGCAGTAGCCGAGCTGGAACGACGGATTCACCCAGAGCGACTTTCTCGCATCGCGATCCGGCCAGAGCTGTTTCCGGAATCGGAAGAGCGAGACCACCAGCATCGCGTAGCCCACCCACTGGATCAGGTCGGCGACGTTGAGCACCGGCGTGCGCCAGCCGCCGCCGTCGAGCGAGATGAAATCGACGACCATTCCCCGCGAGATGCGATCGATCACGTTTCCGAGGATTCCCGCGAGCGCCAGGCTGAGGGCGAGCCTGAGCGGGATGAGGCGCCCCGGGATCAGCCACTGGAAAACCAGGAACCAGAACACGAGCGACACGCCGAGCGTGGAGACGGACACCACGCGCAGCACCGGCGAGTACCCGGAGAAGGAGCCCAGGAAGGCCCCGCTGTTGAAATGCGTCTCGAGCTTGAGCCAGCCGAGCTGGACGGCCTCGCCCGGCGCGAGCCCGAGGGCCCAGCCCTTGGTGAGCTGATCGAGCGCCAATACGATGACTACGGCTGTGGCAAGCCTGACCCAGTCGCGGCTTTTCATGGTCCTTCTCCTATCTTAGGCGCTGACCGAGGCTTGGGTCGACATGGAACATGGGCCGATGAGATAATTAGGGATGGGTCGGGAAACCATGTCGAACGAGCTGCCCTTCACGAAATCGTCGGAACCGGTCTGGATCACGGCGCCCCGCCGGAAGGCGGCCTTGAGCGTCTCGCTCATGGCGGTCTGCCTGGTCGGGCTCATCTTCGGCAACGCCATCTCCGCGCGGAACGTTCCCCAATGGTACTTCGCCGAGCTCTCGCGCTTCGACGGGCAGGAAACCTATTTCCATCTCCTGAACCCGAATGCCACGCAGACCGAGGTCTGGCTGCGATTCACGGGAGATACCCCTGACGACGTCATCGAGACCTCGCTGAAGCTCGGAAGCCACCAGAGCCTGCGGGTCGGCCTCGGCGACCTCATCCGGCGCGAGGGAGTCTTTTCGGCCGAGATCGCCGCCGCCCGTCCCGTGCTCGTCTCCGCCAGCGGCGCCGGCGCGCGCCATGGCGCGATCGCGGGCATCAGCATGCCGCAGGCCACCTGGGAGTTCAGCGCCGACTCCAAGCTGGCGCCCGGCGCGCATGCCTCGCACGAGCTCTACGCGATTCAGAACCCGAACGACTTCTGGATCACCGTCAGGCTGGGAGCCGACGCGGACAGGTCGGATGCCCCCGAGACGAAGGTGCCGCCGCGCGGCCGCGCCTCGGTCGACGCGTCCATCGCCGGCGTGGCCCGCCAGAAGCTCAGGATCCGCTGCTTCGCCTCGGGAACGCCGGGACGCGAGGCGCCCGCTCCGTTTGTGTTTTTTGGACCGCCCCGACAACGACAGGAGCCCGCCGCCATGATGGTCTTGTACTCGGGCACCACCTGCCCCTATTCGCACCGCTGCCGCTTC
>CAYZKI010000100.1:3182-9757 GCA_964478745.1 uncultured Bacteriovoracaceae bacterium | reverse complement strand
CGGCGGCGACGCCTTGCAGGTTCAGCCAGGTCGACGGCTGATGCACCTCATCGGCGTAAACGTGCTCAAAAGAGACGAGCACGGTTTCGACGACCGTGGTGTATTGGGTCGTCGTGCCGTAGGTGAAACCGCCGTCCGCGGTGGGAAAGTTGTCGGTCGCCGCGGCGGCCGCGGCCGAGGCCCGGCGCGCTCCCTGAATGCCGCGCGAGAGCAGCTGTTGCATGTGCATGAGATGCGGGCGAACCGACTTCACGGTGCGCGAGCCGTTCACGACGACATCGATTCTGGGAATCAGGTTGTCGAAGGTGGACTGCGCGTCGGCAACAGGCGTGCCGGAGGCGAACGTGGTTTGCACCGCGCCTGAAAGGCGAAGCGAAAGCGACTTGAGCACGGTGTCCTTCGGCAAGTCGCGGGTCAGAAGCGAGCCCTCGGCGAAAGACAGCTGTTGCAGCTGCCTTTGGCGCTCGGAGCGGGACATGATTGGCTGAGCCATTTTTAAATTCCCCCTATTGAATTTGTGATTCGGAACCTGGAAACGCTCGGAAAATGGCGCTTGCTTAAGCGCCGCCGAGCACCCGGCGAACCTGGGGAACCTTGTTGTAGATCAGCATGAAAGCAGCGGCGAGTGCGAGCCCGGTAACGATTGCCTTTTTGGACGGCATTTTTTCTTTCCCTCTCAGAAAGCGGCCCCGCCGAGCATCGGAGCCTTGGTTGTTTGGTTATCCAGTTTTCATTAGACACGACTTCGAGCCGTGAGCAACAGCAATTTCGGCGAGAGCTCGGAAAGTCTTGAGCTCGAGGAGCGCGTTTTTGCCTCGCTAATTTGCCGAAATAATAAATGCGGGAAATTCGGAAATTAAATTTTCCGGGATTTAATAATTGAAACCGGCTCGCCCGGCCGGAAATGAACAAACTGGAATGGCTTGAGCGCGGCGACTCGTCGCGCGGCGCTTCCCATGACGCTTGCCAGGTATTTCACGTCGTTAGCTTCGTTCAACGTGCCACAAAAGATGTGGTGACACTGCGAGAGCAGGGTCTTGTGAACCTCGGCGGGCCGCTGAGACGTGGCAATCAGCGCGAGCGCGCGGTGTCGGCCGGTCAAAAGAACCTCTTTCAGCCATTTCGGCAAATGGTGCGCGGTCGCGAAATGGTGAACCTCCTCGACCACGACGCATAAATCCCCGCGATAATAAATCACGCGCATGGCCTCATCGAAAACCGCGCTGTGGTTGTCCTCTTCGATATCGAACTGGAACAAGATCTTGAAACGCTTCAGTCCGTGCGAGCCTTTCACGGCTTCGCAAAACTCGTCGAACGTCCGAACCGTCCATTTTCCAGGTCCGTGCTCCTCGGGGTATTCGTTCAACCGATCGAAAATCACGACTCGCGGATAAACGGTCTGAATCCAGCGGGAAAGCGAGGTCTTTCCTGACCCTCGCCTTCCCAGTGCGGTTATCACATCGGTTCGCCCGAACATGGCGGCCTACTGAGGCTGAGCAGCTGCCTCGAGCGACGGGAAAAACCCGCCGCCAGGGCCGGGTTGATTCGAGCTCGGAGTTTTCGCGGCCTCGGCGGCCTCTCGAGCTCGCCGGTGCTCCTGATAGGCCGCGTATTTCGTGAGCGAAATCACCGCGAGGCTCACGCCGAGCACGGCCGCCGGCGAGGCTTCGCCGAGATTCGGGAAATAGTGTTGAATCACTAGGTCGAGTTGCTCGCCGAGCCCGTCGGCCTCTTCGGGTTTCAGCGCGACGGCCGGACACTCGAGGCGGTCGGCCGCGACTTGAAACGGCAATCCCACGGCCGCCGCGAGAATCGCCTTCATTTGCGGATTGGGAGTTGGGAGCACCTGGGGCTCGAGCGCCGGGCCGGCGCCGGTGGGAGCTCCCTCGGCGGATTTCTTTCCTGAGCCCGGCGGCCTTCCCCGCTTTCGCTTCGGCGGCGTCGCGAGCTCCTGGGCGGCGATGTTGGCCTTACTCTCGCGAATCACGTCATCGAGCGTTTTTTGCTCCTCGGCGGGTTTTTCCTGAGCCGCCGCGACGACGCCGGCGGTCTGATTCTCGAGCTCGCTCACGTGACCGGCCCCATGGGAAGAGACGGGATATCAGCGCCGCGCGCGGGCTCGGTGTCCACGGCGCGAGTCGGCCGCGCCGGGATCGCCGGCGCCGCGTCCGAGCGAACCCGCAAAAGCACGTAGGCGCCCAGGCCGCCGAGCACGCCCACGCCGATCCAGAAGGCGCGGTTATCCGCCGGCGGCTCCACGCTCACGGCGCGCGCGACGGTCTTTCCGACGGCCGTTGCGGCCTTCGCGGCGGCCTCGCCGACGGTTTCGACGACTTCCGTTGCTGCCTCGGTGACGACTTCGGCGGCCTGCTCGGCCGCTTTTGCTGCTTTTGCCATTTTTCGCCCTCTCTCTAAGCGATTTTTTCGGCCGCGCGTTCCTGCTCGGCCCAAATTAAAATAGCGATTGCTCGAATCGCCATTTTGTTTTGCGCAAATTCAAAACGCTCCGGGTGCGCTTCCCGAATTCTGGAAATCACGCGCGCTTGCTCCCGTGGGTCCGGGAAAGCGTCATAGAAATCCGCCGTCGCGCGGTCGGCGCGAAGCGCGGCTTCGTCCGAGAGCTCCCGTCGGAGCCTCACGCGCCGCTCGGATTGCTCCTGAGCTCGCGCCTGGGCGGCCTCGCGTCTCAGAATGGCCAGGATTTTCAGCATTCCGCCGTTCGCGAGGTAGGCGAACGGATCCGCGCTCGGCTCCCTCGAGCCCGGAATTCCATGCTCGCGGAGCCAGGTCACGGCGGCGGCCAGGTCACGAATATTAAATTTGGAAATCAGGCCCCGGAAATTGATAAAAGCCTGGGATTTTATGTCGTCCGGGAGCTCGGAAAATCCCCAGTCAGTCCGATGCAACGCGTTGGCGAAAAGCCGGCGCAGTTTGCAGGGGTCGCCGGCGTCTCGGCGGATAGGGTCGAATATAAGCGACTTCGGGCTGTTGATATCGCGCGGGCCGGACAGAAGTACTCCGAGATTCGGCCTACCCGCGAAAAATATTAAATTCCGAATTTCCAGCTGAGTCGCGTTATATCTCTTATCAGACCTTCCTTAAATAAAGTCTTGCAATGCGACTCACCGCGTTGTAGTCATTGCGTCATAACTAGCCAGTCTGACTCAGCGAACTCCCCCAATCCCCAGCTGAGTGAGACTGGCTTTTCACTTTTTTGGGGCCATAACAGCCTCAGAGCGGCTTGAAGAACTCGTACGGCGAAGTCTTCCCGTGCGGCCGGGCCTTTCGGGGCGGCGGCACGATCGAGAACGCATGGAGATTGCCCAGGCCCGACAGGAAGAATACGCGCTGCTTGACGGGGTCATAGGCCGGCGACCCTGAGAACCCGCTGCCGTGGCCGACATTGAACCGGTACAGGCCATTACCCGTGTTCTTGTCGATCACGTATAGGTACTGGTGGCTCGAACCGGCGATGACGTAACGATCCGTGACCACCAGGCGGGTCGGCGTGCCGTGATCGAGCTCGAACTTCCAGATCACCTTCGAGCTGTCTTTCTGGAGCGCGTAGATCTTTCCGTCGGACGAAGGCAGGTACAGGCGGTTTCCTTCGATCGACACCGACTTGCTCGCGCCGGAATCGAAGCGCCAGAGCACCGTCCCGGACTGGCGGTTCATCGCGTAGAGCGCGCCGTCGTAGGACGGGATGTAGATCACGCCCGAATCGATCACCGCGTCGGCGTCGACGTCCGTGAACTTGCTTCCCTGATGGAGCTTGCGTTCCCACTTGAGAGTCCCGTCATGAATCGAGAGCGCGACCAGGTATCCGTCGCTCAAGCCGGAGATCACCTCGTTGCCATCGACGATCGGAGCCGAGGCGCCGAGGATCGACGCCGTCTGCGAGGAGCGCCTGCGATAGTGCCAGAGCCATTTGCCGGTACCGGCGTCGAAGGCGTAGACCGTGTCGTCGGAGGACGTGACGAAAACTCGTCCTCCGCTGACGGTCGGGCGCGACATCTGCGGATTGCGCACGTCATAGCGCCAGTTCACCCGTCCGGTCTCGAAGTCGACCGAATAGAGATAGCCGTCGCCGCCCGCGAAGTAGATCGAGCCGCGATCGACGGAAAGCTCGCTCACCACCCCGTTCGGGATCGGCAGGACCCAGCGCTGCTGATTGATCGTCGGATACAGCGCGACGAGACCAACCGCCTGGTTGCCGAAAATCAGCGTGTCCTGGTGAAGGACCGCGTTCGAGAACTCGTTCGGCCGATCGCCCGCCTGCAGCCGCGTGATATCGCGCGTGGGAAGCGACCACTGGCGGACCAGGATCTCGTTGTCTTCCTTGAGCCCGCGATGGATGTCGCGGCCCGCGCAGCCCCAGCCCAGAAGAGACACGAGGCAAAGCGCCGCCGAGGACGCCTTAAGGAAGCTGAGTCTTGAGTTGTTCTGCAGTGCGCGCATCATCGCTCTCCGGAAGTTCCGAGATCACCCGATCATACAAAGCGCGGGCCTTGGCGGGGTCGCCGGCGCCGAGCTGAGCCCTGGCCATCGAAAGGAGAAGCTCCCCTTTCATGCCCTCGACTCCCTGATTCAACGCACGCTCGTAGGAGGCATGGGCCTCCGTGAACTTTCCGGCGCTTTCCTGCGCATGTCCGAGAGCGTTGAGCGCGAAGCTTCGCTCGTTCGCGTTCGGTGCCGCGTTGACGGCCTGCTCGAACCAAGGCGTCGCCTTCGGCGCCTCGCCATGATTCAGGTAGAGGGCGCCCAGGGCCAGGCGGGCCTCGAAAGCCGCGCGCGTCCCGTCGAAATCCTTGATGACGGACTGATACTTCTTCACGGTGTCTGCGAGCTTCGCGTCCACGTCGAAACGGGCGTAAGCGACCGTCGCCGGATCCGCCTGGGCGGGAGCTTCCGGAGCGGCCTTCGCATTCGGCGCCTTCGGCGCGGCGGGCTTGGCCTTCGACGCCGGCGCCATCGCGGAAGCGACGGCCTTGAGCTCCGTTTCCTCCGCCTTCTGGGCCAGGTAAAGTGCGTTGCGCGCTTCGCTCGCGCGTTCAGCGCGCTGGCTGGCGACGTAGGCCGCGACGGCGGCCGCGACCAGGACCAGGCCCGCGATCGCCGCGACGAGCTTGCCGTTCTTCGCGGCGGCGTCTCCGGCGCGCTTGAGCGCGGCCAGGAACTCGTCCGGACTCTTCAACGAACGACGGAAACCTTTTCGACCCCAATCGCCGCTCTGGGATCCCGAAATGCTCGTAGCCATAGATGGTCCTCTGCCAAGTTTTTGCCATTCTTCTTCAAGGGTTGTCAAAAAGAAACCCCATGTTACGCTGAATTGAGAGACCCTTCCTATGACACGTGCGCGATGGCTTCTTGGCCTCCTCCTGGGTTTGTCGCTTCTCTCTTCGCTCTCCCCCGTCGCGCATGCCCGCGACATGCAGGGCCGCCTGGGCTTCGGCTTCAACCGCCAGTTCTCGAACATGTCGGGCACGAACGCGGTGCCGGGAGTCAGCGTCAAGTACGGTTTGACGCGCGACATCGCGGCTGAGTTCGTGGTCGGAGTGGCGACGACGACTCCCGGGAATTCGGTCACCGCTCTCAAGATCTTCAAGAACTTCTTTTACGAGCCCAACCTGAATTTCTACTTCCTCCTGGGCGGGGGCATTCTCGGCGTGAACGGCTCGACGGCGGCTGAGTTCATCTCGGGCCTGGGCGCGGAGTTCTTCATTCCGGGCATCGAAAGCCTGGGCTTCTCGTTCGAGGCCGGCGGCTCTTTCACGAACGTCACCGGGTCCTTCGCGCTGAAGACCTTCGGAGCGAGCTTCCTTGAAGCCGGCATGCACTTCTACTTCTAGGCCTCTCGCGCTCTCGCTGGCGCTCGCCGCCGCGGTTTTCCTCGCGCATCCGTACGCGGCGCGCGCCGAGGACGCGCCCCGGACGCAGAAGGCCGAGGAGGACGACTACGAGCCCTCGCCGTTCACGCGGTACGGAGAGTTCAACGAGCAGCAGGAAGAAGACGAGGACACGCGCTTCCTGCAGGCGGGCCGGTTCTTCGGCATCAGCCTGGGCGGCGGGTACCAGGGCGCGACCGGGAACCGCGGCGCGCTCTGGCAGGGTGGCTTTCCGCTCATCGACATGCGCGTCCACTACTGGTTCGACTTCAATTTCGCGCTCTCCCTGGGGTTCTACCTCGCTCCGCACTTCTATGAAGCGGCGGGCATCGCCCCCACGGGCCTGGACATCGGAAGCTCCACGGTGAACTTCTCCCGCGTGGGCGTCGACGTGCGCTACTACTTCGACATGAAGGACGTGACCGCGGCGATCGCGTTCATGAATCCGTACATCCAGGCGGGCGTCGGCTCGTACGCGAAGACCGAGACCAACGCGGCTTCGGGCCTCCCGAGCTCGGACAGCGCGTTCGGCCTGGCTGGGGGCGGCGGCCTCGAGTTCGTGATCTCTCCGCGCAAGTCGTACCTCCAGATCGACGCGAAGATGCATCTGGTCTCGTTCCTCGACGTCGACACGACGAAGTTCGACAACGAAACCGATCAGCTCCCCGATCTCTCCGGTTACTTCTACTC
>CAYZKI010000100.1:0-3172 GCA_964478745.1 uncultured Bacteriovoracaceae bacterium | reverse complement strand
CTCGGCGAGCCTCATGTTCACCTGGTGAGCCCAGGCTACCTGGAGGATTTTCCCTTCACGAACAGAAGTCGCACCGGGCTTCCCATATAGCCCCAGCGCTCGCGCATGGCGTTCACGAGGTTGCGGCGCAGGCTGAAATGTACTTTGTCCGGGTCGTTCACGTGGCAGACGAACGTCGGCGGGTTCCTTCCCGACTGATGGCAAAGATAGAATTTCGCGCCCTGCGGATTGTGGATGACCGACTGCTTGCGAACCCACTCGGTGAACTCGTGGGTGGGGATCTTGAGCCGGCGCTGGTGAAGGATCTCTTGAATGAGATCGCCTAAGTTCTCGAACCCTCTACCCTGCTTGGCGCTCAGGAACATCACCGGCGCGTAGCGAAGATAGGCCATCTTCTCGCGGATGAGCTCGGCCGCCTGCTCTTTCGAGAAATCCTTGTTTCCCCGCTGGGTGTCCCACTTGTTGATGGCGAGGATCACGCTGCAGCCGACTTCCTCGATGAGCCCGCCGATCTTCTCGTCCTGATCGGTCGTTCCCGTCTCGCCGTCGAGGAGCAGGATGGCGATGTCGGCGCGCTCGAGCGCCTTCCTCGCCTGGACCACCGAGAGCACTTCGATTCCCTGCTCGGTCTTGCTCTTGCGCCGGATTCCGGCGGTGTCGATGAGGATGAACTCCTGCCCGCCCAGCATGACCGGCGTGTCGATGGCGTCGACCGTCGTGCCGGCGATGGGGCTGGTGATCATGCGCTCGCGCCCGAGAAGCGCGTTGGTGAGCGTGCTCTTGCCGACGTTGGGACGTCCCACGATCGCGACGCGGGGAATGCGCCGGTCGAGCTCGAGCTCGGACTCCTCGTCGGATTCCCCGGGGATCCCTGGTTCGTCGAGAGTCCCGGCGGGGACTTCGCTCGAAGTCTCATCCGAGTCTTCGTCCTCTTCGGAGGGAGCATCGAGAAAGCCGGTCGCTTTCGCGACGGCCTCGGTGAGATCATCGATTCCTCGGCCGTGCTCGGCCGAGATCGTGACCACCGGGTCGAGCCCGAGCTCGTAGAACTCCGAGGCGTCCGCCTCGTGCTTGTCGGCGTCGACCTTGTTGACCACGGCGATGAACGGCGCGCGGGATTTCGCCCCGGAGCGGATGAAGCCCTGGAGAAGCTCGCGGTCGGCGGCCGTGGCCCCGGCGCGGACGTCGAACAGGAAGAGCACGGCGTCCGCGTCTTCGAGCGCGATGCGGACCTGTTTCGCGATCTCGTCGGCGAAACGCTCGCCCCCGAGCCCCCCGGTATCGACCAGGGTGACGGGGAATTTGCGGCCGCGTACCCACCAGTCGGCGCGCTCCTCGAGGCGGTCGCGCGTGACTCCGGGCTCGTCATGGACGAGCGCCCTGCGCCTGCCGATCAGGCGGTTGAACAAGGTGCTTTTGCCGACGTTCGGCCGGCCTACGATGACGATCCGCTTTGGGGTGTTCATGGGCGACTACCGACGCTTTTCCGTCAGGTGGTAGCCCATGCGTTTAAGCGCTTCCGCGTCGCGAGTCCAGTCTTTCAGCACTTTTACGCGAAGGCCCAGGAAAACCTTGCCGCCCAGGAAGTCCTCGACCTCGCGGCGGGCCGACGTGCCGATCTCCTTGATCTTGGCTCCGGCCTTCCCGATGATCATGCCCTTCTGGGAGTCCCGCTCGACGTGGATGGTGGCCTCGATCCTCGGCGGCCTGGAGCTTTCGTCGAAGGACTCGATCTCGACGGCGCAGGAGTACGGGAGCTCCTCGCCGAGCTTCATGAAAAGCTGCTCGCGGATCTTCTCGGCCACGAAGAAGCGGACCGGGCGATCGGACACCTGTTCCTCGTCGGGGTAATAGATCGGCCCTTCGGGCATGAAGCCCCAGGTTTCATCCATGATCTCGCGCAGGCAGAAGCGCTTTTCCGCCGAAATGATCGAGGTTTTGCGATGCGGGATGCCCCGTCTCTGGAGCTCGCATTCGATGGCGTGAGCAAGGGCGCTCGCGGTCGCCCTCTGGGCGTCCGTCTTGAGCAGGTCCGACTTCGTCACGAGGAGCCGGACCGGCGACTTCGCAGCCTCGAGGAGATCGAGCACGGCCTTCTCGTGCTCCAGGCCCGATCTCGGGTCGACGAGATACCAGACCAGCGTGGGGGCCTCGAGCGCGTGCCGCGCCTCCTCGACCATGTACTCGTTGATTCCGCCCTTCTTGGCGCGGTGAATACCCGGCGTGTCCACGAAGACGATCTGTCCCTGCTTCTCCGTGAGGATGCCCAGCACGCGCTCGCGCGTCGTCTGCGCCTTGGGCGTCACGATCGAGATGCGCGTTCCCAGCACGACGTTCAGTAGCGTCGACTTGCCCGCGTTGGGCCTCCCTACGATTGCGACAAAACCCGACTTCTGGCCCATCAGTGACCTACCGTCGAGATCGCGGCGCGGGCGGCCGCCTGCTCGGCATCCTTCTTCGAGGATCCCTTGGCTACGGCCAGGGGCTTCCCGTTCATGCGGACCTCGACCTCGAAGACTTTCGCGTGGTCCGGGCCCGCGGTCTGGATCAGGTGATAAGTCGGGGTGACCTTCCACTTCGCCTGCACGATCTCCTGGAGCTGCGTCTTGTGGTCGTGGAACGCGATCAGGTCCCACTCCTCGATGAACATCGGCGCGAATAAGTGCCGGACGACCGGATAAACCGCGTTGAATCCGCCATCGAGATAGACGGCGGCGATCAGCGCCTCGAGCGTGCTCGACAGGATCGAGGGCTTTTCCTGGCCGCGCGTCTGCGCTTCGCCTTTGCCGAGGCGGATGCACTCCTGAAGCCCGATGGACCGGGCCACCTCGGCGAGGGTCTTTTCGTTGACGACCGCGGCCCGCATTTTCGAGAGCTGGCCTTCGTCTGAGCTGGGAAAGGTTTCGAGTAGGATATCCGAAATAACAACATCCAGGATCGCGTCGCCGAGAAACTCGAGGCGTTCATTGTCGCGAAGTGCGACTGGGCGCTCCTGATGGAACTCGTGGCCACAGGACCGATGGGTCAGGGACTGCAGGAGAATCCCCCGGTCCCCGAAGGTGTATCCGATTCGCTCTTGTAGGTGCTCGAACTTCATCACAACCAACCGTTCAACCTGCCCTATCGAAGGGGCTTCCACACAACAAGGGTTGTTTATAATAGACGACAAAAG
>CAYZKI010000099.1:2557-9810 GCA_964478745.1 uncultured Bacteriovoracaceae bacterium | reverse complement strand
TTCTACTCGGGCGGGATCAGCATCGATCCCGACGATCTACGCGTCGTGTACCTTTCTTCGAACGTGAATCCCTCCACGGGCAAGCCCTCCGCGGGCGGCCGGTACTCGATCCACAGGGGCGTGAGCGCGGCCTCCGGCCCGGGATTCACGTGGGCCGAGATCGCATCGGATCCAGCCGAGGACCTGCTTCGTCCCATCGTCCCGGCCGGGCATCCCGACCGGACGTTCGTGCTGTACATGCAGGGGCGTTACACGAGTTACGTGGACTACTCGACGCGGATCCGGCTGCTTCGGGCGCCCTGATACCGGAGCTCTGAAAACACGAACGCCGGGCTGGCGCGGCCAACCCGGCGTCGTGTTTCGCTTTCCTGTCGGAGAGCCTGGCCTTAGCGCCCGCCGGGGCTACGGATGTAGCCTCCGCCGCGGCGGCCCGCTCTCTGGAAGTAGTCGAACGCGAACGGCGCTACCATCTCGTAGTCGGCCGCGGTCGAGTCCTTCAGGGCCTCGTCGACGGTCATCGTCTTCGCCAGGATCTTGCCGCACGCCATGTCGGTGTACATCAGCGAGCCTTCCTGGTTCTCGAACGCCTCTTCCGAGCTCGCGACCGCGTGGCGACAGAAGCTCTGTGCAGGGCTCATGTTCGCCAGCGCGTTCAGCGCCATCGGAGGAGACGGGTTGTCGTTCAGCATCTTGACGAGGATGCCCACGGTGTCGCGGGCCGCCTTGTCAGCCTGCGCCTTGGCCTGTGCCTTGATGGCCGGGCTTTCGGAGCGGGCGATGTGAGCCTGAGCCTGCGCGTACTGCGCGTAGGACTGCTGGGCCTTCGTGAACGCCTCGCGGAACGAGAGCGTCGCCTTGAGGTTGTCCTTCAGCTCGCGGGTCAGGCCGGCGTCAGGTCTGCCGTCCTTCATCGCGCTGATCGGAGCCTTTTCGATCGCGTCGTAGTTCGAGTACTTGAGCTGGCCGCGATTGTCCTTTTCCTTCAGCTGTTCGCAGAGCGAGCGCGGCGAGTAGGTCCTCATCGCGCCGTTCGCGGCACGCAGGGTCTGCTCGAAGGCAGAGCATGCGCCGTCCGCGGACTGCTTGCTGGACAGGGCGTGGGCCAGGGCTTCCTGCGGGAAGGTGATCGAGCCCTTGAGCTTCAGGCTTCCCATCGCGGGATCGACGGTCTTGGCCGTGTTGCCCGCGAAGGCCTGAGCCGGGAAGAGCGAGACCAGCCCTTTCTGCAGCTTGCCCCAGTCCTTGTTCGACGCGTACTGCTTGTCGTAGTTCACGCGAACCTGGAGGTTCAGGGAGTCCTGGTTGGCCGAGGTCAGATCGTCGATGATCGTGGCTTCGAAGATCTTGTCCTGGGTGGCCAGGCTGTAGGGTTGGGCCGTGGTCGAGATCCGGCGGGCGGCGTGCACGTCACGACTCACGCCCGAGGCGTTCTCGTAGTGACCGCTGATCCGCTCGGATCCGGCGCGCTTCTCCCAGAAGCCGAAGAGACTGAACAGCGCGTGGCGCCCCTGGACCTTCTTGTCGAGGGATTCCTTCGGCTGCATCGAGTTCTCGAGCTCCTTGGGCAGGGACACCTGAAGGCTCGAGCTCAGCAGGGCAGCCTGCTTGCTGTCGGACATGTCGAACTCGAAGATCCGCTTCTCGGTGTCGGACTTGTTGCCGGCCACGCCCACGATCGGGAAGCGCATGGCGAGGAACCTCACGCCTGCGGTCGCGACCTTCTCGGAGCGGGACTCGTCGGTCCAAGCCGCCTCGATCTTGTTTTCGGCGGTCTTCTTGAAGAGAGCGCTGTCGAACAGCTCGCCCTTCATGCCGAGCTCGAGATACGCTTCCGGTCCGATCGCTTCCTGGAGGAGCGAGGCGTTCGGGCCGTTCGTGCTCAGGTCGATGCTGCCGCCGGCGAACTTGTACTTGTTCACCATAAGCTTGTCGCCCGGCTTCATCGACTTCAGCGTCGCCTCGTCCAGCTCGCGTTCGAGCTTGGTCGGGTCGCAGCTGTTCTTGAACATCGCCAGGCGTCCGCCGATGCCGTTATCCGGCTGCTTGGCGGGGCGCATGATGATCACTTCCTTCACGTAGCCGATGGAAATGTCTTCCTTCGACTGGTCGCCGCGCGGGCTCGGACGGGTCGTGAGGCCCGGACCGACCTGGTAGATGTCCAGGATCATCCAGGGGTTCACGTCCTTGTCGGCGCCCCTGTTCGGGACGCTCACGCGGGCCGGGAGGCACGCGTGGATGGCGCCGCGAACCGCGGACCGGACCACTTCACCCGTCACCGGGTCGACCTTCTGACCCGAGAAGAGGAAGTTGCCGATGTTGATCCGCTGGATCGCGTTGGAAGCCTCGTTCACGCCGAGGGCCGTAAGCGAGTTTTTCCACGCTTCGAACAGCTCGCTCGCGACAGTTCTCTGAGAGGTCGCACGCTCGGAGTCCGCGTGCGGCTGATCGAGCTTCACGAGCTTGCCGCCCTCGACGAATCCGGGAATCGTGTATTTCGCAGGGTCGGACATCTTGCTGGTGCTAGCCACGAGAGCGCCAGTGCGGCCGCTCTTGTCGGCGACGAACGTCTGGTCCGCGCCGCTGAAGAGAGCCTGCACGAGCTGGTCGCGACGTCGCAGGAACTTGTCCGTGTAGAGCTGGGCCTCGGCATCATCCGATCCCGCGTTTTTGAACGTCGCCTTGATCTGCTCCGGCGTGAGCTGAGCCACCCGGCGCATCACCCAACGGGCATCGTCCAGAGTGACCTGGCCGTAGATCGGCTGCCAGTGCTTCGTGCGGAAGGAGGTTTCGACGACTCCGTTGCCTGCCTTCGAGACCAGATTGGGGCTGTAGTCGTTCACGCGGCCTTTGCCGACGAGCAGGCCACCGAGGGCGGCGCCCATGTCGGAGAAGCGGTGAGCGACGACGATGTCGCCGTTCGAGTCTGGGATCATCGAGATGTCCGAGTTCTTCGCTTTGGTGTCGTTGTCGGCGAACAGGGCGCTGAGCACCGTCAGTCCGCGATACTCTCGTTTCTCGCTGCGGCCGAAGTCTTCCTTCGTGCCGAGACCGACCTTGATTCCGGTGTCGCGCTTGGATTTCATCTCGAGCGACACGTCGTTCAGGACGATGAAGTATCGGCCGGAGGCCTCGTCGAACTGAACGTTACCCAGGGCGACTTCGTGCTTCCACGCGCCGCGCGGGTCGAGCGTTCCGTCGCTTCCACGCTTCATGCCGGAGATGATCTCCTGGCGCTTCTTCTCGAAACGCGCGCGGTACTCTTCCTTCGACTCTCCGTCTTTCGGGCCCTTGTCGAGGAACACGCGGGCCGACTTCTTGTAGTACGTCGGGTCGACGCTATAGCCGATGGCCGCGGCGATCGGGTTCACCACGTTCTCGGTGCGGACTTCGGAGCCGTTAGCGTGACCGCGGGCGAAAGGCGCACCAAGTCCCGTGGTGGCCAAAGGGCCGTCCATCTGGGAGGTGAACTTGACCTTGTACTCGCGGCCATTGATCTTGCCCGTGAACTTCGGGCTCGAGCCGGCGGTGTCCGGTAGCTCTTCGAACTCGACATCAGGGATCGCCGTCGGATCGAGCATCGCCTTTCCGACAGCGGCCTCGGTCGACCGTCCGTAGGTGGCAAGGTCGTACGAGGAGATATCCCAGTCGGGCTTGCGCCAGGCGCCGGAATTCACCGGGTCGAGCTTCGAGGTGTCCTGGCCCGCCTTCTTCATCTGGTCGAGCTGGGCGGGCGAGATGAACATCGAGGACGAGCCGGCCGGAGCCACGAGGTTCGCGGCTTCGCGGCGGTTTGCCTTGATGCTCAGGGTGGTAGTGACGAATCCGAGGTACTGCTTCGCCGCGCCCACGAGGGTTTTGGGCTCCTTCGGATCGAAGTCGGTGATGGCCGCCTGGATCGCAAGGCCGTCGAACAGCTTCGCATAGACCGCATGGGCCTTCGGAGAGTTGGTGTGGGCCGGATCGCGCAGGTTCACGTCGTCGAGAGCCTTGGAGGCCTCGATCGCTTCTTCGAGCTTCTTGATCGCGATGCCGCGGGCGATCGTGAGCTTCGCCTTCTTCCAGTCCTTCACGAACTCATGCTTCGCGTAGGTGGTCTCGCGGTTCTGCCACATGTTCTCGCAGACGAGGTCGCTGGTGGCGACGCCCTTGCCGCTGGCCTTCTGCTTCTGGGATTCCTGGTTGCAGAAGCTGATGAAGGAGTTCTTGTACGAATCCTCGATCTGCCTGATCTTCCCGCGCACGGCGGTCTCGTCGATGCGGCCCGGCTTCGCGGCGGTCGGCTTGGTCAGGAAGGTCTCGTCGAGCTGGCGCGAGGGGGTGCGGGGGTCATAGACGCCATCGACGCCCGAGCTGGTTTTCATCAGGCCCTTATAAACGTCCGATTTCGGATCGAGATCGACGTAGCCGATCAGGTTCTGGACGTCGTCGTAGGAACCGACGTAGTTCGTCGCACCGACATTCTGGTTCTGCGCGGTGGTCCGGAGAGTCTTGAGAATCTCTTCGGTCAGCTTGGAATCAATGACCGGATTCGAGCGGCAGGAGCCATCGGGACATCCCGTGGAGTTCTTGAGATCGGTGGCCAGCAACTGATTGCTGACGAAAAGCGAAAGCACTAGCGGTGCGATAAAGCGCGAACGTTTGCGGATCATAAACGGCAGCTCTCCCTCGATTAATTTTGGACAGTATTGAGCAAGCCTGGTGCCGAACTGACTCGACGGAACTGGATCGAATTTCCCAGTTGAATCAGTGGTCTTCGGCGACACGGATGGACATTGGATGTTTAAATTATAGACACCCTGTCAGCCCGCTAACAAGTTCGACAGTCGAGGAAACCGAACGTCAAACGACTGCCGGAACCGGTGTCACTTCTTTGCTTCCTGTCCGCGAGTGAACGCGCTTCCGCGACGGTTCTGCGTGCGGAAGTAGTCGAAGGTGAACGGTTTCACCATCTGCTCGTAGGCCGCCGCAGGATCCTCGAACGCCTCGTTGGCGGACAAGGTTCGCGGCAGGATCTTGGCGCAAGCCGGGTCGGTGTAGGTGAGCGTTCCCGCCTGGTCGACGAACCCTTCCTGCGAGGTGACCTTGGCGTCGCGGCAGTAGGAGCCCGCCGGCGCCATCTTCTCGATCGTCCGGAGGACCACCTGAGGCATCGTCGACTTGTCGAGGATGTTGATGACGTTCCTGAGGTGCTCGCGATTCAGCCTGTCGACGGTTTCCTTGCCCGCTCCGCTCTCGCGGGCGGTGGAAACCGCGGCGTAGCTCTTCTGCGCGCTCTCGAAGTGCTCCTGGAAGAACTTGGCTTCCAGGAGATTGCGTTTGAGCTCGTCGCTGAGCTCCGCGCTCATTCCTTTGCCGTCGCGCGAAGCCGCCAGGTTCGACTTCGCGATCTCGGGCAGGCTCATGGTCCGGGCCATCTCGCAGAGCGACTTCGGACCATAGGTCCTGGTTTTCCCGTCACGGGTCACGAGGGAGCTCTCGAAGGCCTCGCAGGCTTTGGCCGGCGTCTGCGACGCGCCGAAGATGCCTTTCAGGGCCTCGTCCGTGTACACGAGCTTCGCGTCCAGCCGGAACTTGCCGAGCGCGGGCTTGACGGTGCCCTTCGTGTTGCCCGCGAATGCCGTCGGAGGGAACAGGGCCATCGGGCCCTTCATGATGTTCCCGAAGTCGTCATTCGATGCGTAGGGGCGCTCGTAGTCGAGGTGGATCTGAAGGCTCGTGGAGTCCTGGTTGGCCGACGTGAGGTCGTTGATGTAGGTGGCCTCGTAGGCGCGGTTCTGGGTCCGCAGGCTGTAAGGAGCCTCGATGCCCAGGGTGCGCTTCTCCGACTGGACCTCGCGCGAGACCGCGCCGGCGTTGACGCGCCCCTCGATGCTCTGCTTGCTCGTGCGGCGGTTCTTGAATCCGAACGCGCTCCAAAGCAAGTAGCGCCCGTCCCGCTCGCGCGTGATCTGATAGGTGGGCGTCGCCTCTTTCGACGCCGCCGTGTCCTCGTGCTTCACCTCGAGGCTCCGGGCCAGGAGGTCGGCCTGGGCCTTGTCCTTCATGTCGAACTCATAGCCCGTCTTCGATCCGTCCTCGCCGCCTTTCGAGAAGCCGAACAGCGGGAAGGTCTTGATCACGCTGACGCCCGCACCCGCGACGAAGTCGGAGCGCTTCTCCTTCTGCCAGGCCGCCTGGACCTTTCCGTCCTCGGTCATCTCGAAGAACGCGCTGTCGAAGAGCTCGCCCTTGCCGCCCAGCTGGAAGTAGGCCTCGGGCAGGATCATCTCCTTCAGGAGCGAAGCCTGCGGGCCGTTCGTGCTGAGCCTGATTCCCCCGCCGGCGAACTTGTACTTGTTCACCATGAGCTTGTCGCCGGGTTTCATCGACTTCAGCGTCGCTTCGTCGAGCTCGCGCTCGAGCTTGGTCGGATCGCAGGTGTTCTTGAAGTTGGCGAGCATCGGCTTGATGTCGTTGTTGGGCTGCGTGGCCGGAGTCATCTTGATGACCTCTTTCACGTAACCGATGGAGATGTCCTCATCCGCTTTGTCGCCCCGTGGGCTGGCGCGCGTCGTGAGGCCGGGACCGAATTGGTAGACGTCGATGACCATCCAGGGATACTTGTCCCGGTCGGGACCCTTGTTGGGAACGCTGGTCCGCAAGGGGAGACAGGCGCTCAGGGCGCCGCGCACCGCGGTCCGGCTGACTTCGCCAGTCACGGGATCGACCCGAGTCCCCGAGAAGATGGCGTTGCCGAGGTTCACGCGCTGGATCGCTCCGGCGGCGATCGTCACGCCCATATTGGTCAGGTGGCTATTCCAGGCGTCCGCCAGTTCAGAGTAGGTGCTTCCGGTCTTTCGTTCCCCGTCCGGATGCGGCTGATCCATCTCGACGAGCATTCCGTTCCTGACCGCTCCGGGGATCTCGTACTTGGCCGGGTCGGTCATCTTGCTCATCGACATCTGGAAGGGAATCGTCCTGCCCGTGCCGTCCGCCCTTGCCATGCGGGTCTCGGGCGGGAAGAGCGCCGCCATCAGCTGGTCGCGGCGGCGCATGAACTTGTCGGTATAGAGCTGCGCCTCGGCGGGCGTCGCGCCCGAGGCCTGGAACGCCTTCATGATCTGCTCGGGGGTGAGCTGCCCGATGCGGCGCATGGCCCAGCGAGCGTCGTCGACCGTCACCACGCCGTACACTGGCTGCCAATGCTTGGTGCGGAAGGAGGTCTGCACCACCTTGCCGGCTTCGGTTTCCTCAGGCTTCACGAGATTCGGGCT
>CAYZKI010000099.1:0-2547 GCA_964478745.1 uncultured Bacteriovoracaceae bacterium | reverse complement strand
ACGAGCCGGAGATCCGTGTTCTTCGCTTTGACGTCCGCGTCGGCGAACAGGGCGTTCAGAACCGAGATCGCGCGAAACTCGCGCTTGTCGCTGCGGCCCATGTCCTCCTTGGTGAAGAGGCCGACCTTGATGCCGGTGTCGCGCTTGGACTTCATCTCGAGCGAGACGTCGTCGAGCTGCACGAAGCCGCGGCCCGTCCTCTCGTCGAACCGGACCTTGCTCAGTGCCTCGCCGTACTTCCAGGCGCTTCGCAGGCCGAGCTCGCTGTTGCCTTCCCCGCGCTTCAGGTCCTCCGCGAGCTTCGCCACCTTTTCCGCGAACTCGCGGCGGTACTCCTCGGCCGGCTGTCCCTTCTTCGGGCCTTTGTCCAGGAACATGCGCGCGGTGCGCTTGTAGTAGGTCGGGTCGACGCTCCAGCCGGCGCAGGCGGCGATGCGGTTGACAACGTTCTCGGTCTGGACCTCGGTGCCGTTGGCCGAGGCGCGAGCCAGGGCCGCTCCCGGGCCGGCGGTCGTGATCGGGGCGTCGATAGGAACCGTGAACTTGATCTTATAGTCGCGCCCGCCGTACTTCGCCGTGAGCTTGGGAGTCGTGCCCGCGGAATCCGGGACTTCCTTGAACTCGAGGTCGACCGGCTCCTCGGGGTTCAGGATCTCCCGGCCGACGGCCTCGACGGTGCCGCCGCCGTAGTTGGCGATGTCGCACTCGGAGACGTCCCAGGTCGGGCGCCGCCACAGCCCGGAGTCCGCCGGGTCGAGGACCGACGTGTCCTTGCCCTGCTTCTTCATCGACTCGAGCTCGGCCGGCGAAAGGAAGAGCGAGCCCGTCGCGTGCCCGGCGGGAGCGAGCAGGTTTCCCGCCTCTCGCCGGCTGGCGTTGAAGGAAAGCGTGTTCGTGGCGAAGCGCTTGAACTGCATCGCCGCGCCGGTCACTCCGACGGGTTCCTTCGGGTCGATGTCGGTCGCCGCGGTTGCGATCTCGATTCCCTCGAAGAGCCGTTCATAGAGAGCGTGGGCGCTCTCCGAGTTCGTGTGCGCCTTGTCGCGCAGGTTGACGCCGCTCAACGCCTTGCCGAGCTCGATGGCCTGGTTGAGCTTCTGGATCGCGATACCGCGCGCGAGGGTGAGCTTCTCCTTCTTCCACTCCTTCACGAACTCGTGGCCCGCGTAGGTGGACTCGCGCTCCTTCCACATGTTCTCGCAAATCAGGTCGCTCGTCGGGGCCGGTTTCCCGCTGGCCTTCTCCTTCTGGGAGGCCTGGTTACAGAAGCTGATGAAGGAAGTGCGGAAGTCGCCCTCGATCTGCGCGATCTTCGCGCGAACTGCGGCCTCGTCCAGGCGCCCCGGGGAGGGCGAGCCTTTCTTCGTCAGGTAAGTCTCGTCGAGCTGCCGCGACGGTGTGCGAGCGTCAAAGCGCAGATCTCCGTTTTCCGTTGAGCTGATTCCTTTATAGGTCTGCGAGCTCGGGTCCAGGTCCACGAAGCCGACGAAGTTCCGGGTCGAATCGTAGGAGCCGACGAAGTTCGTCCCGCCGCCCTGCTGCTGATTCCGGGGAGAGCCGCGAACCGCTTTGAGGATGGTGTCGGTGAAGCGCGGATCGATCACGGGGTTCGCGTGGCAGGAGCCCTCGTTGCAGGTGTCCGCCCGGGGAGCCTGCTTCACCTCTGCGGCGGGGACCGATCGGGGCACCGTGAATGCGACCAGCAAGACCGTGACTACCGGAGCTTTTTTTCGCATCATGGGACGGAGATCTCCTTTGAACGTACGCCGCACGTACTCTGACTTATCGGCCGTTAACTAGATCACTGAAGGAGTCAGTCCTTTGACGAAAGTCCTGCTTTTCGGCTCGACAGGTTTGGTGGGAAGGCATTGCCTGAACCGATTGCTCGCGGATCCCAGGGTCATCCAGGTGATCGCGCCGGCGCGATCGGCGGTGTCCCAGCCCGAGGACCCTTCGGTGCTCCCCAAGCTGGTTCCCATCCGGATCGAGCTCGATCGTCTCTCCGAGATCAGGGACCGGATCCGCGGCGTGGACGTCGCGATCAGCTGCCTCGGAACGACCCTCAAATCCGCGGGCTCCCGGGAGGCTTTCCGGAAGATCGATCATGACTTCGTCGTGGCGGCGGCGCGCCTGGCGAAGGATTCGGGCGTCAAGAAAATGATCGTGGTCAGCAGCGTGGGAGCCGACGCCGGCTCGAAGAATTTCTATCTGAAGACCAAGGGCGAGGCCGAGGCGTCGGTCCGGTCGACGGGCGTCGAGGAGGTTCATGCCTTCCGGCCCTCGCTCCTTCTGGGAGCAAGGAACGAGTCGCGGCCGGGCGAGGCTCTGGCGCAGAAGGTCGCGCCGTGGGCCTCGCCGCTGCTGTTCGGGCCGCTGGCGAGATACCGTCCGATCGACGCCGACACGCTCGCGCGTGCGATCGTGCGCGTCGCACTAGAGCCCGCGCGCAAGGGTTTCTTCGTTCACGAGGGCCGAGAGCTAGGGCTGGCCGAGAGCTGAGTTCCCGCCCGTCTCGCCTCGGATCTGCAGCGCGATCGCGTTCAGCAG
>CAYZKI010000098.1:0-9875 GCA_964478745.1 uncultured Bacteriovoracaceae bacterium | reverse complement strand
CTGTCGCTCCCACCAACTGCTCCACCTGTCACTTCTGATCAGAGACACGGTCCTCATAGGTAGATACGGATATGGACAAGAACCTTACCGAAACGACGCCTGCTAGCTTCACTCCGCCGCGCCACTGGGTGGATCCGGTCGAGCTGGACGCGAAGTATTGGAGCGACTCCCAGGTCGCCGAGAAGCGCGGCCAGGAATTTTTCGAAAAGCCCGTTGAATGGCTGGAAAAGGTGGAAAAGGGCGGCGAGTTCGGCCTTGCCCGCCGCGACTTCCTGACCCTGATGGGCGCCAGCATGGCGATGGCGGGTTTCTCCTGCGCGCGCCGCCCGGTGAACAAGATCATCCCGTACGTCGTCCAGCCGGAGGAGATCACTCCGGGCGTGCCGGTCTGGTACGCGTCGACGTCGATGGAGTGCGGGCACGGCTGCGGCATTCTGGTGCGCAACCGCGAAGGCCGCCCCGTCAAGCTCGAGGGCAATCCCGATCATCCGGCCAATCGCGGCTCCCTTTGCCAGCGCGGCCAGGCATCTCTCCTGAACCTTTACGATCCGGACCGCCTCAAGGGTCCGGTGGCTCGTGGACGCGCCGCTTCGGGTGGCCGCCAGGAGCTGACCTGGGGCGACGCGGATTCCGCGATCGGCTCCCGGCTCAAGGCGGGGTCCCGCGTCGCGGTCCTTTCGCCCACCTTATATAGCGAGTCCACCCTGCGCCTCGTTCGCGAGTTCCTCGGAGCGTTCAGCTCCGGACGCCTCGTCGAATACGACGCCGCCGATTACGCGGACATCGCCGCGGCCGGCGAACGCTCGTACGGCACCGGCGGCATTCCCCAGTTCCACTTCGACCGCGCTGAAATGGTCGTTTCCCTCGGCGCCGACTTCCTCGGCACCTGGGTCTCGCCGGTCGAGTTCTCCAAGGACTGGGTCGCGAACCGCAAGCTCGACTCCAAGAAGCATGCTTCGGAAAAGATGTCGAAGCTCGTGGTGTTCGAGTCGCAGTTCTCGATCACCGGCGGCAACGCTGACGAAAGATACCCCGTCCGCGCGGGCGACGAGCTCAAGATCGCCATGGCGATCGCTCACGAGCTGATCGTCAAGGGCGGCCGTTCCCGCTTCTCCGGCGATGCTTCTGTTTCGGATATCCTGAGCGGATACAAGGCGGAGACCGTCGCGCAGGAAGTCGGGATCGAAGGCGGCGCCGAGACGATCCGCAAGGTCGCGAACGCCCTCTGGGCGGCACGTGGCAAGAGCCTGGTCGTGGCCGGCGGCCTCCAGTCGCGCACCGCGAGCGCGGAAGCACTCCAGGTCGCGGTGAATCTCCTCAACTCGGCCCTCGAGAACGACGGGGCGACGATCGACGGCAGCGGCGCGGTCCGCGCTCACCGCTCGAGCTTCGCCGAAGTCGCGAAGCTCGTGAAGGACATGAACGCGGGCTCGATCGACGCGCTGATCATCTACCGCTCGAACGCCGCTTACGCGCTCCCGAAGGCGCTCGGTTTTGAAGCCGCGCTGAAGAAGGTTCCCCTCGTCGTCTACGTGGGCGACCGTGAGGACGAGACCGGTCTTCTCGCCGACTACGTCCTTCCCGACCATCATTACCTGGAAAACTGGGGCGACCTCACTCTCCGGAAGGGCGTGACCAGCCTGCAGCAGCCCGCTCTCGCTCCCATTCACAACACCCGCGCGTTCCAGGACACGCTGCTCACCTGGATCAAAGGCGCGGGGCTCAAGACCTCGAGCCTCTCGGCCCGCATCGCTCTCGCCGCTTCGGCCGCGAACACCTGGTACGACTACCTCAAGGCCAACTGGCGCGAGAGCTTCGTCTCGAGCGAGAAGGCCTGGGAAGAGGCGCTCCGCAAGGGCGTCGTCGAGACCCGCGTTTCCGGTGGGGCCCGCTCCTTCCGTTCGTCGGCCCTGAGCGTGGTTCCGAGATACACGGCGAAGATGAACCCCGGCGTCGTGCTCGCGGTCTACGAAGACGTCACGATGGCTGATGGCCGCTTCGCCAACAACCCCTGGCTCCAGGAGCTTCCGGATCCGGTCTCCTCGGTGACCTGGGACAACTACGCGGCGGTGAGCCCGAGCCTCGCAAAGCGCCTGGACCTCAGGAACGACGACGTCGTCGAAGTGAAGGTCGAAGGCGGCGCCGCCGTCGAGCTTCCGGTCCGCGTGCAGCCCGGAATCCATCCGAGCGGGATCGCGGTCGCGTACGGCTACGGACGTCGCGCGGCTGGCAAGGTCGGAACCGAAGCCGGCGTCGACGTGACGCCGCTGATGGGCGTCGAAGGCGACGTCCCGGTCTTTTCGGGCCAGGTCGTCCAGCTCCGCAAGACGGGCCGTTTCTACCGCCTTGCCGCCACCCAGTGGCACACGGTGACCGAGAACCGCCCGATCATCAACGACATCACGCTTGCTCAGTTCAAGGCCGATCCGGCGACCGAAAGCCACACGGATCCGCACATCCGCATGAAGACGCCGCGGACCCTCTGGCCGGTGCATCAGTACAAGCACTACCGGTGGGGCATGGCGATCGACCTGAACTCCTGCATCGGCTGCCAGTCCTGCATGGTGGCCTGCCAGGCGGAGAACAACGTGCCCGTCGTCGGACGCGACAACGTCCGCGTGGGCCGTCAGATGCACTGGCTGCGCATCGACCGCTACTACTCGGGCAGCGCGGATCATCCGAACGTCGTGTTCCAGCCGATGCTCTGCCAGCACTGCGAGAACGCCCCGTGCGAAACGGTCTGCCCGGTCCTCGCGACCCTGCACGACGACGAAGGCACGAGCGTCCAGGCGTATAACCGTTGTGTCGGCACCCGTTACTGCCAGAACAACTGCCCGTACAAGGTCCGCCGCTTCAACTTCTTCGATCACTGGAAGTCGTACGAAGGAACCATGAACATGGTGTGGAACCCGGACGTCACGGTCCGCACCCGCGGTATCATGGAGAAGTGCTCGTTCTGCATCCAGCGCATCAACTTCGCCAAGGACCGCGCGAAGGACGAGAAGCGCAAGGTGAAGGACGGAGAGCTGAAGACCGCCTGTCAGCAGACCTGCCCGACGGACGCCATCGTCTTCGGCGATATCAACGACGCTCAGACGCGCGTCTCGCAGCTGAGGGCCGATGCCCGCGGTTTCAAGGCCCTCGACGACCTGAATACCCAGCCGGCGATCACGTACCTGACGAAAGTTCGCAATATCGAGACCTCGGAGGCCGCCCATGGCAACCACCACTAATACGTACGGCGATACGCTCGTGGCCGAACCTCTGGTCACCGGCGGCAAGTCGTTCGCCGACATCAATGAAGACGTCGCGAGGCCGACGGAGTCCTTTCCGACCTGGCGTTGGTGGGGCTGCTTCGCCGTCTCGCTTTTCGCGTTGGCCATCTGGGCCTACTCGGTCGGCACGTTCGTGCTCGTCGGCCAGGGGGTTCTCGGCCTCAACCAGCCCAGCGGCTGGGGTACCGACATCACGAACTTCGTCTTCTGGGTCGGTATCGGTCACGCCGGAACCCTGATCTCCGCCATCCTGTTCCTGTTCCGCCAGAAGTGGCGCACGGCGATCAACCGCTCCGCCGAAGCGATGACGATCTTCGCCGTCATCACGGCGCTGAGCTTCCCGCTTCTTCACACGGGCCGTCCCTGGTACGCCGCCTTCTGGCTGCTGCCGTACCCGAACCAGCGCCACCTGTGGGTGAATTTCCGCTCGCCGCTGCTCTGGGACGTGTTCGCGGTCGGCACCTATTTCACGATTTCCCTCGTGTTCTGGTACGTCGGCCTGGTTCCCGACCTCGCGTCGCTGCGCGACCGCACCAAGAACCAGCTCCGCAAGTTCATCTTCACGATCCTCTCGCTCGGCTGGAGAGGCTCGAACAAGAACTGGTCGCACTACGAGATCGTCTACCTGATCCTCGCGGGCCTCTCGACGCCGCTCGTTCTCTCGGTTCACTCCGTCGTCTCGTTCGACTTCGCGACCTCCGTGATCCCGGGCTGGCACACCACGATCTTCCCGCCGTACTTCGTCGCGGGCGCCATTTTCTCGGGCTTCGCGATGGTCGTCACGCTGCTCGTGATCATGCGTGAAGTCTTCAACTTCAAGAACTACATCACGCTCGGCCACCTCGAGAAGATGAACAAGGTCATCATGGCGACCGGCCTGATGGTCGGTTACGCGTACTGTTGCGAGTTCTTCATCGCCTGGTACTCGGGCAACCCGTTCGAGAAGTTCACGTTCATCAACCGCGCGTTCGGCCCGTACTGGTGGGCCTACTGGATCATGTTCTCGTGCAACGTCTTCATTCCCCAGATCTTCTGGTGGAGCAAGGCGCGCCGGAGCATCCCGATCATGTTCGTGGTTTCGCTCTTCGTGAACATCGGCATGTGGTTCGAGCGTTACGTGATCGTCGTGACCTCGCTCCATCGTGACTTCCTGCCCTCGAGCTGGAAGACGTACATTCCGACCTGGTACGACTGGGGCTGGACTTTCGGCAGCTTCGGTCTGTTCTTCGCCCTGTTCCTGCTCTTCGTGAGAGCGCTGCCCGCGATCGCGATGGCGGAAGTGAAGGGCGTGATGGGAGATCGCCATGAGTAATCAGGCGCAAGCGCAAGAGAATGTCCTGGCGGGAGTGATCGGGTTCTTCCCCGACGCGCACTCGCTGCTCGAAGCGACCAAGAAGGTCCGTGACGCCCGCTACCAGAACTTCGACTGCTATACCCCTTACCCGGTTCACGGGCTCGAGGCGGCGGCGGGCCTGAAGCGTTCCCCGATCCCGTACGTGACTTTCGCGGCGGGCCTGACGGGCACGATCTGCGCGTTCCTGCTCCAGTACTGGACATCGGCGGTGGACTGGCCGCTGATCGTCGGCGGCAAGCCTTTCAACTCCTGGCCGGCCTTCGTCCCGGTCATGTTCGAGCTCACGATCCTGTTCGCGGGCCTGGCCACATTCGGAGCTCTGCTGGTTTTCTGCGGCCTTCCGAACGTGCGCCGCAAGATCTATGACCCGGGCATCACGCGCGACAAGTTCGCGCTGGTGATCGAGGCTCCGCTTCCCGTCGAGGAGGATGACTGGGAGATCGCGAAGCGCGAGAAGGCGGAAGCCGGTTTCAAGAAGTTCGATGAGAACGAGGCGGCGCAGTTCCTGAAGGGCCTGGGCGCCCAGGGTGTCCGCAGCGTCTATCACGAGGGGTGGTTCTAAGATGAGACGCGCGAATACTTTGGCGGTTCTCACGGTTTGCCTGCTGACTGCGGCCTCGTGCCAGCAGCGCTCGCAGCCTCGCACGGTCTACATGCCGGACATGGCCTATAGCCCGGCTCTCAAGGCACAGGAAGAAGGCGCGATGCGCCTCCCGGTGCGCGGCACGGTGTCCCGCGACTTCCAGAAGTACGAGTATACGAACGATCCCGACGCGGCCGGTCGCGAGCTGAAGAACCCTCTGGCCATGACCGAGGCGAACTTCAAGCGCGGCCAGCTGATGTACAGCACGTACTGCATGGTTTGCCACGGTCCGGCGGGCGAAGGCGACGGCTCGATCATCCCGAAGTTTCCGCGGCCGCCCTCGCTTCATAACGACAAGGTTCGCAGCTGGAGCGACGGACGCATCTATCACGTGATCACGGTCGGGCAGAATCTCATGCCCAGCTACAGGACTCAGGTGGAGGCGCAGGATCGCTGGGCGATCATCCACTATCTCCGCGCACTCCAGCGCTCCAAGAAGCCGAGCGCGGAAGATCTGAAGGCTTACGAGCAGCAGGCGAGCAAATAGGGGTTTATCGATGGCACACGGACACGCGGCAGAAATCAGGAATCCGGGAACCTTCGAGACTCCGTCGTCTCTCAAGTCGACGCTCATCGTTCTCTCGGCGGTCGGCGTGGGCACGTTCGCGGCGGGCCTCGCGACGGACCCGAAGCACACCTGGATCAGCTTCCTTCAGAATCACTTCTATTTCATGTCCCTGGCGATCGGCGGTCTCTTCTTCGCCGCCGTCCAGTGGCTGACGAGCGCCATGTGGAGCGCGCCGATCCGCCGGATCAGCGAGTCTTTCACGGCCTATCTTCCCATCGCGGTCCTCGGCTTCGTGGCTCTCAGCTTCGGCATGCATGACCTGTATGTCTGGACTCATCCCGAGCACGTGGCCGAGAGCCAGGTCCTCCAGCATAAGACCGCTTACCTGAACATCCCGTTCTTCGTGATCCGCAACCTGATCGCGCTGGTTCTCTGGTACCTGTTCGCGCGCAGCCTGATCGGACGTTCGATCACCCAGGACACGACCCGCGACGCGACGCTGTCCCGCAAGAACGCGAATCTCGCTCCGATTTTCCTGCTGATCTTCGCCTTCACCTACACGATGGCGAGCTTCGACCAGCTGATGTCGCTCGATCCGCACTGGTTCAGCACGATCTTCGGCGTGTACTGCTTCGCCGGACTCTTCTACTCGACCCTGGCGCTGACCTGCCTTTTTACCCTCTACCTGCGCTCGAAGGGCAAGCTCGAGGGCGTCGTCAACGAGAACCATCTCCATGACATCGGCAAGTTCATGTTCGCCTTCACCGTGTTCTGGGCTTACATCGGCTTCTCGCAGTTCATGCTGATCTGGTACGCCAACCTGCCCGAAGAAACCGGCTATTACATCAAGCGCTTCCATGGCGGTTGGATGGGCGTCTCGATCTTCCTGCTCGTCGGCAAGTTCATGACCCCGTTCATCCTTCTGCTCCCGCGCGACATGAAGCGCAACGCGACCCGCCTGGCGCTCGTCGCCGTCTTCATGATGATCGCCCAGTGGATCGACGTGCTGTGGATGGTCCAGCCTGAGTTCTACGCCACAGGCCCGAAGATCGGCCTGATCGATCTGGGCCTGACCGTAGGCTTCGCGGGGCTGTTCGGACTGGCGGTTTTCCGCTTCCTCGCCAAGAACAACATCGTGGCGGTGGGCGATCCGAGACTCGCCGAGTCCGTGCACCATCATCATCAGTAGAAGGTGCCGGCTTCCTGGGTGATCACCGCGTCCCTCGGGGCGGCGGCGATCGGAGCGACCGCTCTTCCCAACCCTTCCGAGTCGCATTGGCGATCGGAGATCCTGTTCGATCGCGGGGCGAGGTCGGCCTTTCGCGCCGATACCGAAGCGGCCAGGCGCGGGGCGGCCACGGCCAGCGACGTGGTCGTGATGGCTTCGATCGTTTCGCCCGCGCTCATCGAGGGGGTCTGGGGCGGGGCCTGGCCCGAATGGAAGAGCGTGCAGTGGGCGGCGAACGCCTTCTTCGCGACGCAGTTCATGACCCAGGCCACGAAGAAGGTCGTGGGAAGGGAAAGGCCGGCGGCGGCCGAGTGCCGGACGACCGGCGTCTGCGATCCGCTTCATGATCCCAACGCGAGCTTTTTCAGCGGCCACAGCTCGAACGCGTTCACGGCCGCGGGGCTGCTTTGCTCCCGCCGCTTCCAGGAAGGCGCCGGTTTCTCGCCGAAGGGCGCGCCCTGGTTCTGCGCCGGGGGGCTCGCGCTCGGTGCCTCAGCCGGGATACTTCGCATGGTCGCGGACAAACACTATGCCTCCGACGTCGTGGTGGGCGCGGGGATCGGATTCGCCTCGGGCTACTGGCTCGCTCCGCTTCTGTTCCCGGAAGAGGAGGGCCAGGAAAAGCCCGCGGCCTTCGTGCCGATGTACCTGGCCGGGCGGGGAGCGGGTCTCAGGCTGATCGTCGACTTCTGAGCGCTTTCGAAACCCGCCCGATGGGCTTAGAGTGAAGGAAGCACCAGAACGGAGACCTGCCCATGAAATGCCCACGTTGCCCAGGCGGTACGGCTCTCAAGGCCGAGATGTACGAAGACATCGAGATCGACCGGTGTCCCTCCTGCGGCGGAACCTGGCTCGACCAGGACGAGCTCTGGGCCATCGTCGAGATCCGGGACCAGAAGCGCCCGCCCACGCTCGTGGCTGACGTGATTTCGGCCTCCTTTTCAGGCGTCCCGGCGACCGAGCACTCGACCCTCGAGCGCTGCCCGAAGTGCTCGGAGATCATGAGCCCCATGAACTACAACTACTCGTCGGGCATCGTGGTCGAGAAATGCCCGGCCGGCCACGGCATCTGGCTGGACCGGCAGGAGCTGGAGAAGGTCCAGGCTCATGCCGAGCATTGGGACAGCGAGAGCGAGAAAAACAAGGACGAGTGGAAAGCCCTACTGAGGAAGGTCGAAGCGGAAGCGAAGGCCGCGCCCGCGAAGCGGGCGGGAATCGTCGAGATGCAGAAGCCCTCCGAGTACCTGACGCGCCGGATTTTCTGGAAGCTCTCCAAGCTCCCCCGGATCCTCAGGCGGTTCTGAAGGTCATCCCACCCAGTAGGGAAGGATGTAGACCGTCGCCCAGAGGTCGGCCGCGGCGGCCGCCAGGAAAAGGATCAGGCTGAAATTCACCCAAAGAAAGAACCTCAGCCAGCGCTTGCTCTCGGGCTCGCGCGCGAAGTGCCTGAGCTCGATCAGCAGCTTCGCGCAGAGCGGGAGCGTGATCACGAGATACGGGACGCCGACCTGCAGGAACAGGGGCGCGAGCAGCGCCAGGGCGACATAGGCCAGGCACCAGAGGACGATCTGGTAGAGCGTGACTCCGGCCCCGTGCACCACTGGCAGGGTGGGGATCCCTCCCTGCGCGTAGTCCTTTTCGTAGCGCATGGCCAGGACCCAGAAGTGGGGCATCTGCCAGAAGAAGAGGATGGCGAAAAGATAGATGCCCGCGGGCTTCCAAGGGTCGCCGGTTGCCGCCGCGTAGCCCATGAGAATGGGGAGTGCCCCGGGAATCGCTCCCGGAACCGCCGCGTAGGCCCAGTGCTTCTTCCACCAGAGAGTGTAGAGGCCGTTGTAGAGGACCACGGCGGCAATGCCGAGGATCAGAGTCGGCATTCCCACCCAGGAGAGGATTCCCAGTCCCGCGATCAGGGAGAGAGAGATAAAGGTCAGCGCCCCACGGGGCGAGATACGTCCGCTCGGGAGCGGGCGGCCCGCGGTCCGGGGCATTTCGGCATCGATCTTCCGCTCCTGATACTGATTCAGGGCGGACGAGCCCGAGGCCAAAAGCATGACCCCGGCGAGAGTGAGCAGCAGCTGCGCGAAATCGAACGGAAGCTCGGGATGGCGGCCGATGATGTAGCCCGCCAGGACGCTGATCAGGACCAGCGTGACGATGCCGGACTTCGAGAGCTCCCGAAAAAGCCTGAACCAGGAGGGCGAGGATGAGGACGCGCGCGAGGGTTGGGCGACTCCAGGATGCTGCGACGCGTTTTCCATGTCGCTCTTGTAGTACAGTGGGCGCATTTTCACCACTGTCTCCGCAAGTTATCCACAGTGGTTATTCTTGACTTGAACGCGCGCTCTCACTATCTATTGAAAGACTTTCACAAGTTATTGCTGCATTGCGCGCTCCTTCACCGCGCAGTCTCTCGTCACTGACCTTTCTAGGAGGAGTCGGGTGTACAACTGGGTTTTCGCATCACTCGCGACTCTCGTCATCAGCACGACGTCCGTTACTGCCAACACCGAAAGCGCCGCAGTGTCCGCGACTCCGAACGGACCCGCGCCGACGATCCTTCAGGACGCGGGCATCGTGGAAAAGCTCGGCTCGAGCCTCGACCTCGACGGGCTCCGCTTCACCGACGAGACGGGCGCGGTCGTCCCGCTTTCTACATATTTTAGAAAAGGCAAACCGGTCGTCCTGAACCTCGTCTATTACGAGTGCCCGGGCCTGTGTAACCTCGTGCTCAACGGCCAGGTGAAGACGCTTCAGGGGCTCGACTGGACTCCGGGAAACCAGTTCGAGATCGTGACCGTCAGCATCGACCATCGCGAGGACGCGAAGCTCGCCGCGGGCAAGAAGGCGAGCTACCTGAAGGACTA
>CAYZKI010000097.1:0-9976 GCA_964478745.1 uncultured Bacteriovoracaceae bacterium | reverse complement strand
CGCCTACCTCCCCGACTGGGCGAAGAAAACGCTGCGGGCCCACGCGAGCGACCCCCGCGAGCACGCATACACGACGCGGGAGCTCGAAGCGGCGAAGACCCATGATCCTTACTGGAACTCGGCCATGCGAGAGGCGATCGCCACCGGCTTCATGCACAACTATCTGCGGATGTACTGGGGGAAGAAGATCCTCGAATGGTCGCCCTCCCCTCAGGCCGCCTACGATTCGATGATGAAGATCATGAACCGGTGGTTCCTCGACGCGCGCGACCCCCTTTCCTACTCGAACGTCGGCTGGATCTTCGGCCTGCACGACCGCCCCTGGGGCGAGAGGAAGATCTACGGCACCGTCCGGTGCATGATGGCCTCCGGGCTCGACCGCAAGTGCGACATGGAAGCGTACGAGCGGAAGGTGGCGGGCTACGAAGCGAGCATCCCGCTTGCATGATTCACCGTGATCATGCTCCCACACGTGGTTCTCCCGGATGCGCTTCTCATCCTTCTCGGCCTGGCCGTGCTCGTCTTCGCCATCTCGATCCTGCTCCTGCTTGCCGGAATGGAATCGATGAGGCGGCGCGGCCGGCGACCGCGCGCCGGCGCGTGGCCCCCCGAGTCTAGGAAGTCGCCCGACGGCGGGCAACCGCCGGAGCGCGAAGCCGCTTGACGCTTCCGAAGCCCGCTCGGTACCTTCGTGCTCATGGTTGAGTCCCTGAAGCTCTTCGGTGCCGGTGCGATCCTCACGATCCTTCTCGATTTCATCTGGCTGGGGCTTCTGATGCCCGCGTTTTATCGCCGCGAGCTCGCCTCGCTCGCGCGTCTCGGGTCCGACGGGAAGATGGACCCGATCTGGTGGGCAGCCGGCGTCGTCTACGTGCTGATCCCCGTGGGGATCGTGGCCTTCGTTCTGCGCGGGGCGGAGGCCGAGACCGCGCTGCAGCTCGGCCTGCGGGGATTTCTTTTCGGCATCGTCCTCTACGGCGTATACGAGTTCACGAACCATGCGACTTTGCGGGACTGGCCAGCCTCGTTGCTCGTGATCGACACGCGTGGCGGCCGCGCTCTCGCAGCTGAGATCGTGAGACGTGAGCGGTGAACCGGGTACTCATCCTCTTCGCACATCCCGCCCTCCACAAATCCCGGGTGAACCGCGCTCTCGGCTCCGCGGTTCAGGGAATCGAGGGCGTCACGTTCCACGATCTCTACGAAGTCTACCCGGACCTCGCCATCGACGTCGCACGTGAAAAGGAGCTCCTCTCGCGGCACGACGTGATCGTCCTCCAGCATCCTTTCTACTGGTACAGCGTCCCGGCCATCCTCAAGGAATGGCTCGACCTGGTGCTCGAGTACGGCTGGGCTTACGGCGAGGGCGGCACGGCGCTCGAGGACAAGGCCTGGATCCACGCGCTGACGACCGGCGGACCGGAGGACGCGTACCGCGCCCAAGGCTACAACCGCTTCTCGGTGAGGCAGCTTCTGGCGCCGATGGACCAGACGGCGCACCTCTGCGGTATGCATTTTCTCCCGCCGTTCATCATCCACGGAGCGCTCAGGCTCGACCCGGGCCGCGACATCCCGGAGGCCGCCGCGGCCTACCGCAGGCTGGTCGAGACGCTGCGCGATTGCGGGAATGCCTGGGCCCGGGTTCCCGCCTGGGACAGGATCAACCCGCACGTCAACGAGCTCAAGGGGCTCCTGGCCTAGAAAGAGCGCATGAATCACGAAACCTCGCTCGCAACGCTGGTCATGATCTATCTCGGCGCGATGATCGTGGCCGTCCCGCTCGCCAGGAGGCTCGGCCTCGGCGCGGTGCTGGGCTACCTGATCGTGGGCGTGGCGCTCGGGGCCCAGGGCCTGGGCTGGATCGGGAGGGACCAGGAGCAGGTCCTTCATCTGGCCGAGTTCGGCGTGATCATGATGCTGTTCCTGATCGGCCTCGAGCTCAGGCTTCCGCTGCTCATGAAGCTCAGGGGCCCGATCTTCGGCATGGGCGGGCTCCACCTGGCGGGCTCGGCGGCCGCTCTCGGCGTCGTCGCGTGGCTCGGCGGCTCCTCTCCGTCGGCGGCGCTGGTCGCGGGGCTCATCCTCTCGCTGTCCTCGACGGCGATCGTGCTGCAGAGCCTGCAGGAAGAAGGCATGCTCAAGTCCGCGGGCGGGGAGTCCGCCTTCTCGGTCCTGCTCTTCCAGGACATGGCGGTGATCCCGATGATCGCGCTGATGCCGCTGCTCGCCCCTGCGGCCGCGGCGGCCGACTCCGCTTCCGGAGCTTCCGGATGGCTCCAGGCGGCCAAGGTGATCGGGGCCGTCGTCGCCCTGATCCTCGCCGGCAAGTTCCTTCTTCAGCCCGCGTTCCATTGGATCGCGCAATCGCGGATGCGCGAGATCTTCACCGCGACGGCGCTGCTGCTGGTGCTCGCCGTCACGCAGCTCATGACCGCCGCGGGCGTCTCTCCCGCCATGGGCGCGTTCCTCGCGGGCGTGATCCTGGCCGAGAGCGAGTATCGCCACGAGCTCGAGGCGGACATCGAGCCGTTCAAGGGACTGCTTCTCGGGGTGTTCTTCATCTCCGTCGGCGCCGGAATCGACCTGCGCGCCGTGGCGCGCTCGCCCGTCCAGGTGGGCGCGCTGGTCGCCGCGCTGCTCGCGCTCAAGGCCGCGATCGGCCTCGCCGTCGGGCGCGCGGGCAAGCTCGGCAAGGTCGACTCCTCGCTCTTCGCGCTCAGCCTCGCCCAGGGCGGCGAGTTCGCCTTCGTCCTGATCGCGGCAGCCACCGCTCAGCGCATCTTCGACGCCGAGAGCTCGCAGGTTCTTTCCGCTTCGGTCGCCCTCAGCATGGTTTTCGCCCCGCTGCTGATCAAGCTGCACGCGCGGGTGCTCGCGCCGAGGCTCGGGCTCACGCAGGAGCGCGAGGCCGATCCGATCGACGAGCAGGGCAACCCCGTCATCATCGCGGGCTTCGGGCGCTTCGGGCAGATGGTCTCGCGGCTTCTTCGCGCGTGCGGTATCAAGGCGACGATCCTCGATCACGACGTCGAGCAGGTCGAGGTGCTCAAGCGCTTCGGCATGCGCTCCTACTACGGCGACGCCGGCCGGATGGAGCTGCTGCACGCCGCGGGCGCGGCTCAGGCGAAGCTCCTGCTCGTCTGCATCGACGATTTCGCCAAGGCGACCCAGATCGCCGAGGAGGCGCACCGCGAGTTTCCGAATCTCAAGATCCTGGTCCGCGCCTACGACCGCGTGCACGCCTACGAGCTCATCCACAAAGGCTTCGATCAGGTGTTCATCGAGACCTCGGGAAGCGCGCTCCACCTCGGGGTCGCGGCGCTCCGCGAGCTCGGTTTCCGCGCCAACCAGGCCGAGCTGCTCGGAAAGAAGTTCCGGAACTTCAACGACCAGTCGATCCGCCAGCTCGCCTCGCTCTACCACGAGGCGGAGGACGAGACGTTCATCTCGCGCTCGAAGGACTGGATGCAGGCCCTCGAAAAGATGCTCCAGACGGACGTTCTGGAGGTGCAGAATCAGATTCAGCACGCCTGGGAGTCCCCTCCCCGAAGTTTCGGTCCGCCGCGCCAAACTTAAAGCGCTGTAACTACTGGATTTTTTGCTCTCTCCTCGACGGCTTCCACTCGACACTGAGTACGTTAGTTGACTGCTGCGCTTTGGAACTATAAGGTCCGTCCGTGAGTATGACACACTTAGTCATCGGCATCCTCTTGTCCGGATCCGCGGCCTTTGCCGCTGAGCCGGTTCCCCTGGCCGTCCGCGAGGATTTCCTCTCGCGCGCGAAGGTCTGGTTCCCTCCCGAGACCCCGATCGGGGAGGCCGACCTCGCCACGACGGAGATCGGCAAGGATGGCTGGGAGCCGGAAGCGTCCATTCACTGCCGCTACAAGAACGAGAAGCCCACCGGGCTCACGGCGAAGGTCTATTGCGTCGACGATAACGGCGAGCAGCTCAAGGTGAAGCCCTACATCAAGGCCTCGGAGGCGGCGACCGAAGTGGCGGCCTCGCGCCTTCTGTCGGCATTGGGCTTCGGCGCCGATCGCATGTACATGGTGAAGGAGGTCTTCTGCGAAGGCTGCCCGCGCTTCGCTTATCCGCAGATCTGGTGGCTCGCGAACCACCTGCTGAAGTGGAAGGACACCATGCGCTTCGACCGGCCCGCGCTCGAGCGCAAGGCTAAGGGCTCCTCGATCGAGACCCAGGACATTGAGGGCGCCGCGCTCCACGAGCTGGAGAAGATCGACGCCTCGAAGGGCGGCGCCACCCGCGCCGAGCTCGATGCTTTCCGCCTGATGGCGGTTTTCCTCAGCCATTGGGACAACAAGTCCGCCAATCAGAGGCTGGTGTGCCTGTCGAAGGACTTCAAGAAGGACCGCAGCCAGTGCGAGAAGCCCTTCCTGCTGATGGACGACGTCGGCCAGACCTTCGGGCCGCGCAACCGGGAGCTCAGGAACTGGGCCTCGAAGCCGATCTGGAGCGATCCGGCCACCTGCTTCGTGAGCATGAAGAAGGATTATCCTTACGACGGCGGAACGTTTCCCGAGCTGCGGATCACCGAGGAGGGGCGGCTCTTCCTCGCGGGCCTTCTCAATCAGCTCTCACGCGCGCAGGTGACGGCGCTCTTCGAGGGCGCGCATTTCGAGAAGTCCGAGAAGGACGCGGGCAAGCGCGCCAGGAAGATCCAGGCCTGGGTCGACACATTCATGGACAAGGTGAGGCAGATCAGCGACCGCTCGCCGTGCCCCGATCGGGCGAGCTAGAGGTGGTCCGGATGGAGCCCGCGTAGTACTCCTTCGCGGCGGACTGGCAGCGCGGGCTGACCAGGACGTCGGCGAACTCGAGCTGTTCGAGCTGCGAGCAGCGCGCCGCCGAAACGGGGCAGCTCATCCCCTGCTTCCTCAGATTGGCCTCGACCCGCTCCCCGAGCGAGGGCTTCATCACCGAGCAGTTGATGGCCTCGTCCCACGCGTCGCTCACGTAGTCCTTCCAGGTGAAGGAGCGCGTCTGGACCCAGCCCTTGCCTTCCTCGCAGCGGAAGTAGGGCTTCTCGCCCGCGTAAAGCTCTTTCCAGAAAGTGTATCCGGAGTAGTTGGCGGCCATGTCGGCGTAGGACATCACGCCGGTCGTCGTCAGGCCGAAGATTCCGTCCTCGCCGTGCTCCGCGCGGACGACCTGATCGATGGTCTTGCCGTCCTCGACTTCCTTGAAGTAGCCGAAACCCTGCATGAAGAAATGCCCGAGCTTGTCGGTGCCGACGATCTTGCCGTCGAGCTTGAAGGACTGGCCGATCCCAGCGAGCCAGATGGCGGGCGACTCGCCGAGCCTCGCTCCGGAATAGACGCTTTGGCTGCGGGCCACCTCGATGCGGTCGATCTCGTCGGAAAAGGTGGCCCAGAGCTCGAGGAAGCTGATCGGATCGGGCCGCACCCAGCGAAGCACCTGGCTCCGGAGGAGCACCCGGTTGCAGCGGAACGGCGACTCCTGGTTGGCCTTCTTCGCCGCCTTCCTGAGAATCGCGTTCACGCGCCCGTCCAGGACCTGAAGCGAGTCGGAGACGGGCCGGTCCCGCCCCGTGAAGTTGTCGACCTCGTACGCGTGGGCGGTACCCCCGACGAGAGCCAGGAGGAGAGCAAGGGCGATCCCCGGAGCTTTCCCCTGGGGGCCGGGCATTGGGCCTCGAAGCATGCTGCCAGTGTACCTGATCCGCACGAAGGGCATGTACGGCAGAATCTGCCGTGCTACAAGCCTGGCCAGGTGCCTTCGATCGAGTTTTCCCCGTCCGACCCGTTTCCCCTGCTGCCGCCCGGCCGGTACGACTATGCCGAGGCCCAGCTCCATTCGGAAAAGGTCGATCATTGGCTCGGGATTCCCGTCGACGCCGTCGAGGCGGAGCTCGCGCGGGCGGGACGGACGGGCGGCCCCTACGCGGGCGCCCAGGCCTGGATCGGCTTGAAGCCGCAGGCCCTGCTCACCCCTTATATCGAGCTGCGAACGATGCTGGAGCGGCTGAAGCCAGGCCCGGGCGAGACCTGGGCCGATCTCGGCTGCGCCTACGGCCGGTTGGGGTTCGTCATGGCCCGGCACGCGCCCGAGGCCCGGTTCGTCGGCCTGGAGCTCGTGGCCGAGCGGGTCCGCGCGGGAAGCGAGAGCCTGGCCCGGTTCGCGCCCGCGGGCTTCCGCTGGAGCCTCGAGACCGCGGACCTGTCGGACGCCGCGCTCCCCTTGCCCGAGGCCGGCACCTACTTCGTCTATGACTTCGGCACGCGCGAGGCGATCTCCTCGGTCCTCGAGGCCCTGAGGCTGCGGGCGCGCTCGGCGCCGATCCGCGTGATCGGGCGCGGCCGCGCGACCCGCGACGCGATCGAGCGCTCGCAGCCCTGGCTCTCGCAGGTCACCGTGCCCGAGCACTTCGGGAATTTCACGATCTACCGGTCGTAGCCGAGGGCGGCTAGAAGTTGGTCCTGAACGACTGGCGCGGCACACTGAAGTACGCGTTCCCCGCCTGGTCGGACCCGGCCACGTGGAACGAGTAGGTCGTGTTCGGCATCAGGCCCGTGATCGTCACCGAGTGCGACGTCTTCAGGCTGAAGTCCTCGACGGTCGTGCGGTCGGTGGCCGTCCCAGGTCCCCAGTGCACCCGCGAGCTCGCGGGCTCGTTGGTGGTCCAGGTGATGGTCACGCTCGTTCGGGTACGGGTGGTTCCGATGTTCGAGACCACCGGAGCCGTCGAGTCGACGGTCCAGCTGTAGCTCGCGCCGACGGAGTCGGTGCCGCCGAAGCCGTCGATCGCCCAGACCTGGAAGGTGTGAGCGCCCTCGGAGAAGCCGGAGTAGCTGGCCGGAGACACGCACGGAGCCGGGGCGGCGCCGTCGACCGAGCACACGAAAGTGGCCGGAGACTGGTTGGCCGCGAAGTTGATGGTGATCGCGCTCTGATTCGTCAGCGGCGGGACGCTGGCCGAGGTGATCTGGGTCGCGATCGGCGGGAAGACGGTGAACGCGAAGCTCGCGCCGACCGGATCCACGTTGCCGACGGCGTCGCGGGCGCGCACCCTGAAGGTGTAGTCGCCCATCGCGAGGCCCGTGAAGCTTTCAGGCGAGTTGCAGGCGCCGTACGCGCCGCCCATCGAGCACTCGAACGAAACACCCTGTTCGCCGGCCGCGTCGAAGCTGAACGAGATGCTGTCGTTCGCGGCGCGGTCGACCGCGCTGATCACGGTCGAAGGCGGGGTCAGATCCACGTTCCAGCTGACGGACGCCGACGCGCCCACGTTGCCCGCGAGGTCGATCGCGCGGACGCGGAACACGTGGTCGCCCTCGGCGAGGCCGGAGACCTGGACCGGGCTCGCGCATTCCGAGAAGCCGGCGTCATTGAGGTCGCACTCGAAGCGAGCGGACTCGTTCGCGGAGAGGGCGAACTGGTTCGAAGTCGAGCTCGTCGAGCCACCCGAGATATCGGCGGTGATGGACGCCACCGGCGCCGTCAGGTCGACGGTGAAACCATGCGAGATCGGCTGGGCCGCGTTGCCCGCGGAATCCCGTCCGCCGACGACGAGGCTGTAGGCGCCTTCGGCAAGACCGCTCAGCACGACCGGCGAAGCCGACTGGCCGAGCGGCGCGCTGTTGAGGCTCGCCTCGAGCGTGAAGGCTTCCGAGCTCACCACCTCCGCGCTGAGCGACGAGGAGCTGATGTAGCTCGCCGCCGACGGCAGGATCTGGCCGAACGCGAGAGCGGGCGCGCTGAAGTCGGTCACCCACTGCGCCTGGACCGGCGCGGAGCGGTTGCCCGCGAGGTCGATCGCGACGATGGCGATGGTCTGCAGCCCTTCGCCCGGGGCCGAGAGGCTGGCAGGCGAGCTGCAGGCCGCGAACGCGCCGCCGTTGAAGCTGCACTCGAAGCGCGACTCCTCGGACGAGAAGAACTCGGCCGAGAGGTTCGCCGAGCCGGTCACGCCCTGCGGAGGGCTGACCTGGCCCAGGCTGACCACGGGCAGGGTCTGGTCGACGCGCCATGCGTGGACGATGGCGCTGCCCACGTTGCCGGCCACGTCGATCGCGCGGATCGAGAAGCTGTGCGTGCCCTCGCCCAGGCCGTTGAAAGCCTGGGGCGAGGAACACGCGGCGTACGCATCCCCATCAAGAGCGCACTCGAAGCCGGCTGACTCGTCGGCGCCGAAGCTGAAGCTGATGTCGGAAGAGCTGGTGATCGCCGAGTCCGGGGAGACGGACTGGAAGCTCGCCACCGGCGCGGTCAGATCGACGACCCAGCCGAAAGTAGCGGGAGCCTCGCTCACGTTCCCCGCGGCATCCAGAGCGCTGATCGAGACGCTGTGGCTGCCGGCGGAAAGGTTCTGGTACACCTTGGGCGACACGCAGTCCTCGGCGGCCCCGCCGTCGAGCGAGCAGCGGAACGAAGCCGGTTCGCCGTCAGCGGCCTGGAACTCGAGGCTGATCGAGGTCGAATTGGTCAGCGGCGGCAGAGAAGCCGCGTTCGTGATCACGACTTCGGGCGCGAGAGTGTCCACCGCCCACGTGTGGAAGGCGGGATCCTGATCGGCGAGCCCAGCCGCGTTCACGGCAAAGACCTGGAACGCGTGTTGGCCGTTCGAAAGGCCCGAATAAGTCCACGGCGAGCTGCACGCCACGTCGGCCGCGCCGTCGAGCGAGCAGCGGAAGCTGACCGCGGCCTGGTCGGACGCGAACTCGAAGCGGATGCCGCCGGAGTTCACGACCGCGCCGTCCGGGCTGACCGAGGTGATCGACGTATCGGGAGCGACCGCGCTCGGGGACGGGCTGGGGCTCGGGCTCGGAGTCGGGCTCGGGCACACGCCGCGCTCGTGGCCGCGGATGATCAGCTCGCCCTTGACGAGCTCGATGTTCTTGCCGTGGAGCGACACCTTGAAGGTGCCCTTCTTGATCAGGAGGCCGATGATGAACTTCTCGATCGGAAGGAGACCGCCGATCTTCATGCGGCGGAGGTTGAACTTGAGGACGGTCGTATCGCGCGAGCCGTCGTAGCTGTGGATCTCGACGAACTTCTTGTGGCTTCCGTCGCCGTTGCCGTTCAAGCCGTTGAGGGCGATGCCGACCTGGTTCTCCTTGCCTTTGAAGTTCCCGCGCAGCGTCAGATGGAGCTCGATGTCGCGGATGGCAAGATTCGGGTCGAGGAGGACCTGGAGCTGCTTGGCGTCGAAAAGGAGATGCTTGCCCTTGGAGTCCAGGCTGAAGGGCTGGAGGACTTTCTCGAACTCGCTATTGCAGGGAGCGGGGGCGCCGGGGCCTTCGGGCGCGAAGCAGCCTTGAAGGGTAAGAGCGCTCGCGAGCGCGAACACGCACAACGCCTGGTTGTAGAGTTTCGGAGTAGTCATACACAAACGTCCTTCACTCTTGATTGTAACGCCGGTTCAGGCCTCACTTCAGGATCCTGACGGGTGACACAGGGGTAAGACCGCGATTCGCCGTCCTTCTCGGGGCAAGATTTTTAATAATTCATAAGACCTCCAAAAACGTGCAAAGTTCGATGGCAAGACCCTGATTTCTGCCTCAAAATGGGCGCTAGGAGGTTCTCATGGACAAGAGAACTCATGCTCCCATTGTTAAGATCCTGGCTCTCGTCTGTGTCGTGGCTGCCGCAGGGGTTTTTGGCTTCGTTTCGCGGGCCAATGCGGCGAACTTCTACTTCGAGACCTCCGCGTTCCCGATCGTCGAAAGCTTCAACACGGATTCGAACCAATTCGCGCGCGGCTCGCGCACGAACCCGAATCTCGAGTCGCGCGGCGGCATCGGGTTCGACTCGCGCACCTCGATGGGCGTCGTGTTCGGGAACTGGCTGGTGGGCGGCGGCTTCAACTACTCGAACGCGCCCTCCAAGGAAGGCACGGCCGGAGCCGCGAACTCGATCAGCCAGAGCGTGAAGCGCCTCGAGTACGGCGCGACCGTGGGCTACGTGAACCGCACGGGTTTCCGCCTGACCGGCA
>CAYZKI010000096.1:4031-10109 GCA_964478745.1 uncultured Bacteriovoracaceae bacterium | reverse complement strand
GCATAAAGAACTTTGGATTCCGAGTCAAGGAAGTTATGCCTTAGAGTGTGCGCATGTCCGCCTTAGCGATCGTGGCACTTCTGGCCTTGTCCGGCTGCGTGACTGCCGAGAAACCGGCATGCGTCCAGCTGCAGAACGAGAACTGCGTGGGCTCGAAAGTCAGACAGATCTGCGAGGATAGAGATGGCTGCCGGGTCTGCTATTGCACGCCGTCCCCGGCGACCTCGCCGGCTCCCGCGGTGCAGACCCGAAAGAAGTGAGGCGCTCAGCCGCCTTCGGCTTCGTCCGCGCTCTCGTCAGCGAAAGGGTCGATATTGGTGCGAAGGCCCGCCGGGTCTTCGCGGAACGCGATCAGCTCGAACTCGAGGTGACGGCGGTAGGACTTCGCCAGCAGGCGAAGCTCGTTGGTCTCGGAGGCTTTCTCGAGCGCATTGAACAGATAGCGGCCGCGGATGATCATCTGAAGGGTCAGATGCCCGAGCCGGGAGCGCTCTTCCTGGAAGCGCACCATCTCTTCGAGGAGCTCGAGCTTGTCCATCGACAGGATCATGGCCTGATAAGCCTGATCTTCAGTTTCCTTTTCCTTGATCTGCCGAGCTGCTGCCAACGATACCACTTTTGCCATAACCTATTGATCTCGCGGTCCACTTGAGCGTGGAGGACCGCACGTCCTTCTGGGCTGCCCTATGAGCAACGGTTATGCCACGGAGCGAAAAACGAAAAGGGGGCAGCATTCAGCGCAAGCCAAAGAAAGCTTTAGGCGCAAAATGCTACCCCGATCGCGTGGTTTCGTCCTGGAACTGCCTAAGTTCTAGGCGTTTATCAGATTACGGGCATCTTCTACCTGCTCCCAGGGCAAGAAGGTCGGGCGAGATTTCGGCCGCCCCGGCTCCGTGCAGGAGAGTCTGGGGAGTGGCCGGGCTCGGCCAAGACGTATAGACGTCGTAGATCCGCCACTCCTCGCCCGAGGCGCCTCGGTACCCGAGGGCATCCGAACCCCAGCGGTAGGGGTCGCCCACGGGCCGGCTCGCGTGCGCGATGGCACGCCCGGCATCGTGGCGGTTGTGGCGCAGGACGTTGATCACCTCCCTCATCATGTCGTTCGCGTCAGCGCGGGTGGCGGTGTCGACGAAGTACTGAGGGAAATGGTTCCGGACGTGCTTGGCCGCCTCGAGGATGGCGCCTTCCTCATCGGTCGCTCGGAGGGCAGGGTAGCAGGGGCCGACCGGAGGCGGAGGAGCGTCGGGAAGCCTCTCCCAGGCCAGCTTCGCCGAGGCCTGACCGCCTTCCTCGAAGTACTCGAGCACGATTTTGTGGCGTCCCGCCGCGAGACGGACATCGGCAGTCCGCGCGCTCGCGGCCTGGACTTGCCAGGCGTCGATGACCAAGGCGTCGTCGACGTAGAGGCGTACGCCGTCGTCGGAGGTGGTAGTGAGGCGGTAGGTGCCTTCCTCGTTGAAAGCGAAGCTTCCCTGGTAGCGCGCGCTGAACTGGTCCGCGGGAACGGATGCGTCGGGAGAGCCTTCGCCCCAGTTAAAGTCGATCGCCGGGACGGTCGTCACCGAGCGGAGCTCTCCAAAGCCCGTCTGCACGTGGTAGCACGCGAGGAAGGCATCGTCGGGCAGACCTTCGCATCGGGGCGCGGGGCTCGTCGGGGCGGGCGAGGGGGCCGGCGCCGGCGGAGAAGGACGCCTTCTTCCGAAGGCATGAGAGCCGGTGGAGTTCAGCATCGGCAACGCGAGCGAGAGCGCCGCGACCAGGTAAATCGGTTTCATTCGACAGGTTCCCTTTCTGTTTTGAGGGGCTCCACAGGGGCAAGGGGGGTGCCAGGAAAACTGTCGGGGAACCGGTGCGGCAAGGGGCCATGTTCCGTTCCGAGGCCAAGATGATGGCCGCACGTAAGCAAAACTGCCACACCGTTGCATCATTTTTCTGACGCCAAATCCTTGACGTCACAGCTTGAGGCGAGCTGCCTAGTCTGCCGGGATTCCCCCTCAACTCCGAGTCCCCCTGTGCCGATAGTGACACTGGAGAGAATCACTATGACGCGGGAACGGATTTCCGTAAGTATCTGGATGATCGGGATGGCGCTGGCCATCAGCCTCAGCTTCGTTCGCCTGGCGAATGCCGGCACGGTGCTCGTTCCGGCTGAGCAGCTGGTTCCTGAAACCGACAATGAGGGTTTCCCCGAGTCGAAGTTCGGCCAGCCTCCGGCGAAGATCGCTCCGGGCATCAACGCGACGTTCGCGGCCCGCGAGGCCGATCGCGTGGACGAGGACTTCCAGCCCAGCCCGGCGCAGACGGTTCGCAACCGCGCTCCCGCCGGCTTGATGATGACCCAGGATACGGCGCCGTCGAGGATGCAGCCGAAGCAACACATTCTTCCCGAGGCTCAGGACGCTCCCGCGCAGCACAACCCGCTCGCGAAAGACCGCCAGCCGCTGCAAATGACCGTGGGACGCGGCGTCCAGGAGGTGAGCCTCATCGCGGGCGACCTCGGTTACTTCCCCAAGACCGTTTTCGTGGTCCGTGACGTTCCGGTCCGCATGTTCGTGACCGGCGCCTCGAAAAACACGCTTTGCATCATGATGGACTCGTTCCAGGTGCGCAGGCAGGGACGCACCCAGAAGAGCGAGGAGATCACCTTCACTCCGAACACTCCGGGCAAGTACCGTTTTTACTGCCCGGTCAACGGAATGGAAGGCACGCTCATCGTGAAAGAACTGGCCTCAGCCGACCCCACCGAGTAAGATTTGCTCAGCCTGAAGAATCTCGGCGCGGCACGGCCGCGCCTGATCAGGGGCTGGGAAATCTCTATGAAAATCGGCATCCCAAGGGAAACTCGCGCTGGAGAAACCCGCGTCTCTTTGTCGCCCGACGCGGCGAAAAAACTTCGCAAAAAAGGGTTCGAATTCCTGCTCGAAAGCGGGGCGGGCACGTCCGCCGGCTTCTCGGACGCGGATTACGGCACTGACGGCGTCCGCGTCGTCGACGCCAAGGCCGCTCTCGGAGCGGACATCGTGCTCAAGGTGCACAAGCCGAATGCCTCGGAGCTGGGCTCGCTGAAGAAGGGCTCGATGCTCATCTGCTTTCTCGAGCCCTACTCCAAGGATTCGACGATCGACGACCTCGCCAAGGCGGGGGTCGACACGTTCAGCATGGAGCTCATCCCCCGCACGTCGCGCGCGCAGTCGATGGACGCGCTTTCCTCGCAGGCCGGCATCGCGGGCTACCGCGCGGTCCTCGAGGCGGCCTGCCACTATCCCCGCTTTTTCCCGCTCATGATGACCTCGGCGGGCTCGTCCAAGCCGGCTCGCGTGATGGTGCTGGGCGCGGGCGTCGCGGGCCTTCAGGCGATCGCGACCTCCCGCAAGCTCGGCGCCTCGGTCGAGGCCTATGACGTCCGTGCCGAGGTGAAGGAGCAGATCCTGTCGCTGGGCGCGAAGTTCGTCGAGCTGGATGTGGGCGAGGAAGGAAGCGGGAAGGGAGGCTACGCCAAGGAGCTCTCCGAGGAAGGAAAGAAGAAGCAGCAGCAGCTCCTGACCGAGCGGCTCCAGAAGTGCGACGTGATCATCTCGACCGCCAATATCCCGGGCCGCAAGGCCCCGGTTCTCATCACCGAAGACGCCGTAAAGGGGATGCGCACGGGTTCGGTGATCATCGACATGGCGGCCGCGAACGGCGGCAACTGCCCGCTGACGGAAGCGGACAAGGTTGTGAGGAAGCACGGCGTGACCCTGGTCGGGATCACCAACTTCCCGGCATTGACGCCCGCTGACTCCAGCAACTATTACGCGAACAACCTCGTGAACCTGCTCGGCCTGATGGCCGAGTCCAAGGACGGCGTCACGACCTTGAACGTGAAGCTCGAAGACGACATTATCGCGGGAGCTTTGGCCATCTATAAAGGAGAAGTGCGATGTCGGCGTTGATGGTCGCGATCTACGTATTCACGCTTTCCTGCTTCATCGGATACTTCGTGATCTGGGGGGTAACCCCGGCCCTTCACACGCCGCTCATGGCGGTGACGAACGCGATCAGCGCGATCGTCGTCGTCGGGGCGATCTTCGTCGCGGGCGCGAACCTCTCGGGCGAGTACGGGACCCTGACCAACATCCTGGGCTTCTTCGCCGTGATGCTCGCCTCGATCAACATCTTCGGCGGCTTCGTCGTGACCAACCGGATGCTGGCCATGTTCAAACGGAAGAAATAGGCGCCTATGGACCTCTCTCCTGACTTCTTCGCGGCACTCTATCTCCTGGCGACGGTCCTGTTCATCCTGGGCCTCAAGGGCCTCAGCTCCCCGAAAACCGCGGTGCGCGGCAATCTCTTCGCGATGCTGGGCATGGCGCTCGCCGTCTGCGTGACCTTCATCCATCCCGACGTGAAGAGCTACACCTGGATCCTGGCGGGACTCGGCGTCGGCGCCGTGATCGGCACCGTCCTCGCCATGCGCATCTCGATGACCGCGATGCCTCAGCTCGTGGCCGCCCTTCACAGCTTCGTGGGCCTCTCGGCCGTACTCGTCGCGGCGGGGACCTACTTCGTGCACCACGAGATGGGACACGTGAACACGGTGATGCTCGTCGAGATCGCGGCCGGCACCTTCATCGGCGCGCTCACCTTCACCGGTTCGCTCATCGCCTTCGGCAAGCTCCAGGAGCTGCTCAAGTCCGCGCCGCTCGTCTTCCCGGGCCAGCACTGGCTGAACCTCGCGATTGCGATCGCGATGCTGGGCTTCGGCGCCCACTTCGTGATGACCGAGAGCATGCCGGCGTTCCTGGCCATGACCGTGCTCGCGCTCATCCTGGGCTTCACGCTCGTGCTGCCGATCGGCGGGGCGGACATGCCTGTGGTCGTCTCGATGCTGAACTCCTACTCGGGGTGGGCCGCCGCTGCCACGGGCTTCACGCTCAACAACAATCTTCTGATCACCACGGGCGCCCTCGTGGGCAGCTCGGGCGCGATCCTGTCGTACATCATGTGCAAGGCGATGAACCGCTCGTTCATCAGCGTCATCCTGGGGGGCTTCGGCGAGACCGCGGCTGCCGCGGCGACCGACGCGGGCGGCAAGCAGGTCAAGTCGGCCTCGGCCGAGGACGCGGCGTTCCTGCTCGAGAACGCGGGCAAGGTGATCATCGTTCCGGGTTACGGCATGGCCGTCGCCCAAGCCCAGCACGCCATCAAGGAGCTTTACCAGGCCCTGAACGAGAAGGGCATAGACGTGAAGTTCGCGATCCATCCGGTCGCGGGCCGCATGCCCGGCCACATGAACGTCCTGCTCGCGGAAGCCGATATCCCGTACACGTGCGTCTTCGAGATGGACGAGATCAACTCGGAGTTCTCGACCGCCGACGTGGCCTTCGTCGTCGGCGCCAACGACGTGGTGAATCCCGCCGCGAAGACCGACAAGGCGAGCCCGCTGTTCGGCATGCCGATCCTCGACGTCTACAAGGCCCGTCACATCTTCGTGAACAAGCGCTCCATGAAGGCGGGCTACGCCGGCGTCGACAACTCGCTTTTCTATTACGACAACTGCTCGCTCGTGTTCGGCGACGCCAAGTCCACGTGCGAGAACCTGGTCACCGCCATCCGCGGAGCGAGTCATTGATCGTGACCAGCAGAGGCGAAGCCGCTGCGAGGTTTCGATGCTCTATGACCTGATCGTCATCGGGTCCGGCCCGGCCGGCCAGAGGGCGGCGATCGCCGCCTCCCGCGACGGCAAGAAGGTCGCGCTCGTGGAGCAGAGCCCGCATCCGGGCGGAAGCTGCGTCCACGCGGGCACCATTCCCTCGAAGTCGTTCCGGGAGTCGGTCTACCGGTGGTCGCTCGGCTCGGTCGCGAAGAAGGGCGAGCATCCCGACATGAAGCGGCTTCTTCAGAGACGCGATCGTGTGATCGCCGAGGAGACCCGCGTCGTCGAGGAGCAGCTCAAGCGGCATCACATCTCGCTGATCCACGGCCATGCGCGCCTGGTTTCCGCCAACGAGGTCGAAGTCACCTCCAACAAGCGCGGCAAGGAGAAGATCCGCGGCGAGTTCATCTTCATCGGAGTCGGCGCCCGTCCCGTGGCGCCAG
>CAYZKI010000096.1:0-4021 GCA_964478745.1 uncultured Bacteriovoracaceae bacterium | reverse complement strand
CGTCTTCGACAGCAACTCGATCCTCAACATCAAGCACGTGCCCGAGTCGATGGTCGTGCTGGGGGGCGGGATCATCGGCTGCGAGTACGCGAGCATCTTCTCGACCGCGAAGACCAAGGTTTACCTGGTGGACCGGCGGGACGAGATCCTGGCCGCGGTCGACCGCGAGATCGTCGAGCACCTGACCGAGCGATTCAAGGAGCAGAACCTCGATGTCCTCCTCGAGACCCAGGCGCAAAGGCTCGAGGTGAAGGGCGGTTCCGTGAAGGTGCATCTGTCGACGGGCAAGCCTCTCACGGTGGACGCGGTGCTGGTCGCCCTCGGGCGCTACGGCAACACCGACGGCCTGGGCCTCGAGGAGGTCGGCATCGACCGGGACGAGCGCGGGCTGATCCACGTGGACAAGCATTTCCGGACGTCGATTCCCAACATCTATGCGATCGGGGACGTGATCGGCGCGCCCGCGCTGGCGTCGACGGGGGCGGAGCAGGGCAGCGTCGCGACCTCTCATGCCTTCGGCGGCAAGAGGCATATGCCCACGAACTTCCCCTACGGCATCTATACGATCCCGGAGATCTCGATGGTCGGGCTGACCGAGGAGGAGGCCCGTCTCCGGAAGCTCGACTTCGTCATCGGGCGCGCCTATTACCGGGACACGGCCCGCGGCCAGATCATCGGAGATCATTGGGGAATGTTGAAGCTCCTGGTGGATCGCAAGACGGAAAAGCTGATCGGGATCCACGTCATGGGCGACGCGGCGGCGAACCTGGTCCACATCGGGCAAACGGTCATGGATCTCGGCGGTGACGTGAAGTACTTCGCCAAGACCATCTTCAACTATCCCACGCTGGCTGAAGTCTATAAGGCGGCGGCCTTCGACGCGATCAAAGAGCTGAAGGCCTGATTTTCTCGGCAAATCCTGAGTCAGACGCTTTCCCTGATTGAAATATCCATCCATTTCGCGGAGTATCAGCCGCAAATGACATCACCGGCGCAAGCTACCGAGAAGCTCAGGAATATTTGTATTATCGCGCACGTCGACCACGGGAAGACCACTTTGGTCGACTTTCTGCTGCGTCAGGCGGGTACTTTCAAGGCCCACCAGTCCTTGAGCGACCGGGTCATGGACTCGATGGACCTCGAGCGCGAGCGCGGGATCACGATTCTGGCCAAGAATACCTCGGTCCGTGTCGGTGACTCGAAGATCAACATCGTCGATACCCCCGGCCACGCCGACTTCGGCGGCGAAGTGGAGCGCATCATGGGCATGGTCGACGGCGCATTGCTGCTCGTCGACGCCGCCGAAGGGCCGCTTCCGCAAACCCGCTTCGTCCTCCGCAAGGCGCTCGCTCAGGGGCTGAAGGTCATCCTCGTCATCAACAAGGTCGACCGCCCGGACGCGCGGACGCAGGAAGTCGTGAACCAGGCTTTCGACCTGTTCATCGATCTCGGCGCGGACGACGAGCAGGCGCACTTTCCGATCATCTATGCCTGCGCCCGCCAGGGCTGGTGCACGAAGAGCTTCGACGAGGTTCCGGCGCTCCTTTCCGGCGAGAAGAAGGGCACGCTGCAGCCGCTTTTCGACGAAGTCCTCGCCACCGTTCCCGCGCCGAAGACGCGCGAGGGCGATTTCCAGATGCTGATCTCGAACCTGTCGTACTCCGATTACGTCGGGCGCCTGGGCATCGGCCGCATCATGGCGGGCTCGGTGAAGAAGAACCAGCGCGTGTTCCGCTTCGGCGTCGATGCCGCCGGAAATCCCAAGAAGCAGTCGTTCACGGTCACCCAGCTCTATACGTACGACGGCCTCAAGCAGGCCGAGGTGAACGAGGCTTTCGCGGGCGATATCTGCGTTCTCGCCGGCTCCGAGGAGATGGAGATCGGCGATACGATCGGCGGCTCGGAGACCACGGAGCTTCTTCCGCGCATCAACGTCGAGAAGCCGACGCTCGGGATGATCTTCTCGGTGAACACGTCACCGCTTTCGGGCAAGGAGGGCGAGGCCATCCAGTCGCGCAAGCTCCGCGACCGCCTGCTTCGCGAAGTGCGGCAGAACGTCGCTCTGCGCTTCGAGGAGACCGCGACGAACGACCAGTTCCGAGTCCTGGGGCGCGGCGAGCTCCAGTTCGCGATCCTCATCGAGCAGATGAGGCGCGAAGGCTTCGAGTTCATGATCGGCAAGCCGACGGTCCTCTACCAGACCGACGAGAACGGCCAGCGCCTCGAGCCGATGGAGCGCGCGGTGCTCGACCTGCCGGCGACCGCCGTCGGCGACGTGACGGGCATGTTCCAGAGCCGCAAGGGCATCCTTACGAAGTATGAAGGCGGCTCCGGCCACGGCTCGGATCGCGTTCGCCTCGAGTTCGACATCCCGACGCGCGGCCTTCTCGGCATGCGTTCGCGCTACCTGACGGTCACCCGCGGCGAAGGGCTGTTCAGCACGTACCTGCTGGGATACGGCCCGCATAAGGGGGAGCTTCCGCATCGCACGAACGGCGCGCTGATTTCCGACCGCTCCGGCGACACGGTCGAGTACGGATTGCTCGGTCTCGAGGAGCGGGGCATCCTGTTCCTGGGCCCCGGCGTTCCCGTATACGAGGGGATGATCATCGGCGAGCACGCGAAGGACAACGATCTGAACGTCAATCCCTGCCGCGAGAAGAAGCTGACCAATATCCGCGCCGCGAGCGCCGAGTTCCTGGTCACGCTTTCGGGCATCCGCAAGATGTCGCTCGAGCAGTGCATCGACTGGATCGACGAGGACGAGTGGATCGAGGTGACGCCGCAGTCCATCCGGCTTCGCAAGAAGGTCCTTCCGGGCAATCTTCGCAGCGTGAAGCGCGAAGAGCGGATTCAGTAGGGCGGCGCGGATCCCGGCTTGTCGGTTGACAGGGAACCCAGGGTGTTATAACGCTGTGCATTATGAGGCTGTTTTCCGTTGTTTTAGCTCTCCTTTGGGCTCTCCATCCGTGTTCGGCCGTGTTCGCGGCCGGGCAGGGCGCGGGTCAGCCGCCTGCGGCCGGCACTACGGCCGCTGACGAGGCCGCTGACGAGGCTTTGTCCACGAACGCGGTCTTCGCGGAGCGTATTCTCGAGGAGTTGGCGACGATCGAGGAAGCCTGGTCGCGGTCGCTGAATCGGACGTTGACGTTGACCAGCCGGTCTTATGGCGTGGCAAGCGACCCGTCGCACCTGAACGCGATGGAAGAGGACCTGCTCAGGAGAATGTTCTGCGTGGGAGCGGGCCAGGACAACGGGATCCAGGTCGCGACGATTCGCGGGCTGAATCTGGGCTTCTACGGCTCGGTGCTCAAGCTTTCTCCGACCAGCGACATTCCGCAGCGTCTCAAGCGGCTCGAGCAGATCGCGTCGTCAGTAGCTTCAAGGACCGAGTCACTTGCCGTGACCTGCGCCTACTTCCCGGAGAAGCTGACGAAGGAGTCCATGGTGCAGTTCCTGGCGGCGTTGGATCCGACTGTGAAGTTCATTCTGACCGAAACCCCTCGGCTGATTCAGGAGCTGATTCCCATTCGGGACCGGAAAACCGCGGCGCCGAATTGATTGCGAAAGCTCGGAACCGGTTATGGTTCGCGCACAGGAGCCTGAGGTTCGCGGCGCTCGTTTCGCCCCCGAGCGCGTAGGGGAACGCGTGATCAAACTGCAGGTGGCGGGTTTCGGTGCATCTTCGGCCGGTGGCTCTGTCGCGGTACGTGCATCGGGCCTGATCGCGGGCGATGACGTAACGGCGCACGGGCTTGGGCACGTAGCGCTTGAGGTAGGTGGGGGCGGGGAGCTTCGCTTCGAGCTTGGCAAGCGATAGCTCCGCTGGCGGAGCTGGGAGTGAGACCTGCTTGGCTTTCGGAGCTGGGTGTGGGGTTTGCTCGGCTCTCGGAGCTGAGTGCGAGACCTGCTCGGCTTGAGGAGCTGGGTTTAAGGCTTGCTCCGCTGGCGGAGCTGAGTGCGGGGCTGGGTGTGAGATCTGCTCGGCTTTCGGAGCAGGCTTCCGGCGTGTGAGCTCCCG
>CAYZKI010000095.1:0-10183 GCA_964478745.1 uncultured Bacteriovoracaceae bacterium | reverse complement strand
CCGTAGCACTTCGCGGTCACGTTCTTGCGGAGCGCGGAGATGTTCTCGCGCGCGACGACTTTGGAACCGATCGCCGCCTGGATGGCGATCTCGAACATCTGGCGCTCGATGAGCTCCTTCATCTTCTTCGCGAGCTCGCGCCCGCGGATCGCGGCCTTGTCGCGGTGGATGATCACCGAGAGCGCGTCGACCACCTCGCCGTTGAGCATGATGTCGAGCTTCACGAGGTCGGAGGGCTTGTACTCGCTGAGCTCGTAGTCCATCGAGGCGTAACCCTTGGTCGCGCTCTTGAGGCGGTCATAGAAGTCGAAGACCATCTCGTTGAGCGGGAGCTGGTAGACGATCGTCACGCGGTCCTTCGTGAGGTAATCCATCTTCATCACGGAGCCGACGAACTCGGACGGCGTGTGGATGCTGAGCTTGATGTACGGCTCCTCGATCGACTCGATCGTGACCTGGTCGGGGAGCTTGGAAGGGTTGTCGACCCAGAGCACTTCGCCGTTGGTCTTGGTCACGCGGTAGACCACCGACGGCGCCGTCGTGATGAGGCTCTGGTTGTACTCGCGCTCGAGGCGCTCCTGGACGACGTCCATGTGAAGAAGGCCGAGGAACCCGCAGCGGAACCCGAAGCCGAGCGCGTTCGAAGTCTCGGGCTCGAAGGTGATCGCCGAGTCGTTCAGCCTCAGCTTCTCGAGCGACTCCTTGAGATCGTTGTAATCCTCGGCGTTGATCGGATAGACGCCCGAGAAAACCATGGGCTTGGCTTCCTTGAAGCCTCCGAGCGACGGGGTGTCGGGCTTCGTGGCGTCGATGATCGTGTCGCCGACCTTCATGTCGCGGACGTCGCGGATGCCGCAGACGATTGCGCCGACCTCGCCGCTCTTCACCTCGTTCACGTCGGTGAACTTCGGCGAGAACACGCCCACGCGCTGAACTTCGAACTCCTTGCTCGCGTGGTGCAGGCGGATCTTCATGCCTTTCCTGATGCCGCCCTCGAAGACGCGGCAGAGCGCGATCACGCCCTGATAGGAGTCGTACCAGCTGTCGAAGATGAGCGCGCGCAACGGATCGTTATCGGCGTCCTTCGGGGGCGGGAAGTACTTCACGACGGCTTCGAGGATGTCGTCGATGCCGATTCCCGCCTTGGCGCTGCACATCACCGCGCGGGACGTGTCGATGAGCCCGATGGTCTCGTCGATTTCGGCGATCGCCCGCTGCGGGTCGGCCGCCGGCAGGTCGATCTTGTTCACCGCCGGGAAGATCTCGAGATTGTTCTCGAGGGCCATGAAGACGTTGGCGAGCGTCTGCGCCTCGACACCCTGGGAGGCGTCGACGACGAGGATCGCTCCTTCGCAGGCGGCGAGCGAACGGGACACTTCGTACGTGAAGTCGACGTGGCCAGGCGTATCGATCAGGTTGAGGATGTAATCCTGTCCGTCCTTCGCCCGGTACTTCAGCCGGACGCTCTGCGCCTTGATCGTGATGCCCCGCTCGCGCTCGAGCTCCATATTGTCGAGAAACTGGGATTCCATCTCGCGCTTGGTCACGGTACCCGTGCGCTCCAGCAGGCGATCGGCGAGCGTCGATTTCCCATGGTCGATATGGGCAATAATGCAGAAGTTACGAATATTTTTGGACATCGAGTGGTTTCGGGCAACCTAGCAGAGGCCCTCTCAAATGAGAAGCGCAGCTCTGGGTTAACGCATTGCTTCGTGGGTGTGCTACACGGGCACCATGCTCACGCTCAGAATCCAGGATCTCGCCCGCGGAGGGGCAGGGGTGGCGCGCGACGAATCAGGCCGCGTGATCTTCGTCCCTTACACCGCGCCGGGCGACCTCGTCCGGGTGGAGGTCGTCGAAGAGCGGAAGAACTACGCCCAGGGGCGGCTTCTCGAGGTCCTCGAGCCCTCGCCGGTGCGCGTGCAGCCCGCTTGCCCGGTATTCGGCCGGTGCGGCGGCTGCCAGTGGCAGCATCTCCCTTATGAGCTCCAATGGAAGACGAAAGCGTCGGGAGTCCGTCACGCGCTTTCCCGAACGCAGATCGAGCTCGAGGCCGCGCGCTGGGAGGAGTTCCCGGCCGAGCGGATCTGGGAGTATCGCAATCGTGTCCAGGTCCGGGGTTTCGGCCAGCAGATGGGGTTCTTCGAGCCCGGCACGAAGAACCTGGTCCCGGTCGACCGCTGCGCGATCGCGCGCCCCGAGATCAATGCCCGCTGGAGCGCCATCCGCGAGGAGGGCTCGCGCAAGGAGGCCCCCTACAAGGTCGAGATCGAGGTTCTCGAGGACGGCAGTGTCCGGCAAGCGTGGAACGCCAAGCACGCCGCCCTGGGATTTCGTCAAATCCATGACGAGCAGAACGCCAGGCTGAAGGCCTGGGTCGCGGGGGCGCTGACCCCTGGCCGCGTTCTCTACGACCTGTTCGGCGGAAGCGGAAACCTCTCGTCGGGCCTTTCAGGGAAAATGACGCGGATCCATTGCGTGGATTTCAGCGCTCCCGAGGCGAGCTCGCGCCCGGAGCAGGGCTATCATTTCCACCGGGGCGACGTTTCCCGCTGGATCTCGAGGCAGCAAGGGACCGGAGAGGAGGCCTCGGCCATCATCGATCCCCCGCGCGAGGGCCTGGGTCAGTCGTTTGGCGCGATCGCCGACGGTCTGGAGCGGCTCGGAGTCGGCGAGCTCGTGGCCGTGGGTTGCGATCCGGACTCGTGGGCCCGCGACCTGAGCCGGTTCCGCAGACGGGGTTGGACGCTCGAGCGCGCCGCGGTTTTCGATCTTTTCCCCCAGACCTCGCATGTCGAGTCGGTCGCCCGCCTCACGCGATTGCTTTGACACCGCCTTGTTTGACAATTACCCTTGAATAATCGGGGGTTGTTATGCGGAACACTTGGGTCCTCTGGACTATGCTGGGCTCCTTCGCTTGCGCGATCGCGACTTCGTGCGCAACGACGCCGGCGCCCTCGCGCAAGCTGACGTCCACGGAGCGCGCGAAGATGCATCTCGCTCTCGCCGCGGCCGCGCTTCAGGAGAAAGACGCCACGGGCGCGCTGCTCGCGCTCGCCGACGCCGAGAAGGAGGACGCGACGATCCCGGAGCTTCACTACATCCGCTCTCTCGCTTTCTACACGAGAGGCGACATGAGCGCGGCGTTGCAGGCCGCGAAGAAAGCGCTCGCCCTGAAGCCCGATTACGGCGACGCGGGGAACGCGGTCGGGAAGCTGCTCCTGGATTCGGGCCGCTACGAAGAGGCGATCCCGTTTCTTTCCCGCGCGGCGGAGAACCAGCTTTACCGCGACAACTACCAGCCCCTGACGAATCTCGGCGTGCTTCACTACAAGCGCGGCGAGATGAAGAAGGCGGAAACCTACCTCAACCGCGCCATCACCGCGGCCCCTGACCGCTCTTGCGTGGCTTACTATTACCGCGGCCATCTTCGCCTGAAGGAATCGCGCTTCAAGGACGCGACCCGCGACTACGACCAGGCCACGCGCAAGTTCTGCGCCTCGTTCGCGGACGCGCATCTCGCGCACGGGATCGCGCTCGAGTACTCGAAGCAATACGACCAGGCCCGCAAGAAGTACCTCGAGATCCAGTCCCGCTATCCCGAGACCGAGCTGGCCGAGAAGGCGATGAATCGACTGAGAGCGCTGCCCTAAACTATGACTCCAGAGCCGAACACAGGAAGCCTTGGCGAGTATCTGCGCGGCGAGCGCGAGCGCCGGGGCATCACCATCGAGCAGGTCGCGTCGGCGACGAAGATCGGCGTGAAGCTCCTTCACGCGCTCGAGGGGGACCAGTTCGGCGAGCTCCCCGCCAAGCCTTTCATCCGCGGCTTCGTCACTTCCTACGCGCGCTTCATCGGGCTCAACCCGAGCGAGGTGCTCACCCGTTTCGCCGAGTTCATCGACCGGAAGTCACAGGAGCGTCCCGTGCGCGACGCCGGCCACAGCGGCTACGCTTTCGAGCGCCGCGAGGGCGACAACAGCCGCACCATGCTCTGGATGATCATGGGCGGGATCGGCGTGATCGGCGGAGTCGCGCTCCTGTTCATGAAGCCGAGCCACCGCTCCGGCACGCATCTGGACAAGCTGAAGAAGGCGCATGCGCCGACGGCCGCGGTCTCCGCGGTGGCGCCGAGCTCTCCCAGCCCGATACCGAGCGAAGCGGCCGTGGCGATGGCCCCGACCGGAAGCCCGGTGCCCGCGGCGTCGGCCCCCGCTGTGCCCGTGACGACCGTGCCGGTGACCACGACCCCCGTGACGACCGCTCCAGCGCCCGCCGCGAGCCCGACGGCGCAGGTCGCCGCGGCTGCGACTCCGGCGCCGAGCCCTTCGGCGAGCCTGGCGCCGGGAGAGAAGCCCGATGCCCTGAACTCGGGCGTCAATCTCAAGCCCGCGCAGATCAAGCACAAGCTCATCCTAAAGGCGACCGAAGACGTCAGGATCAGGTACCAGGTGGACGAGCGGCCCGTGATGAGCTTCATCCTGCGCGAGGGGCGTATTCTGGTGCTGCGCGCGGAGAGGGAAGTGCGCTTCCAGGCGACCCGGGCCAATGCCCTGACGCTGAACTACAACAGCTCGGGCGAAAAGCCGATTGAAGGCAGCAAATATCTCACTACGCGTCAAGGCGATCCCACGTTGCTATTTCCAATGCAACTTGCCGATTCGGTTCAGGATCCTTTCCCAGGGACCCGCCCTCTCACGGGGCGCTAACGCGGTTTCCCACAGTAACCCCCAAAGTTATCCACACGCAAATGCCGAGTTATCCACACGTGATAACTACATGAAATTGCTTCATATTTTTCCTTATATTCGCGTTTTTCAACTGTGGCAGATGAACTTATCCACAAAACCGCTCGCAGTGCGGCTTTCCGGGGTTTTTTGCGTCAAACCGTCAGGAAACTGCCGCCACCAGAGCGGCATTCGGGGAAAATTTACAGATCTTGTGTAACGGGGAGGCGTGTCTGGCGGCCTTCTTCGGGCAAAATTCACGATTTGGGCGGACAAAGATCCAGAAATGTTGAGACGGGCGCTGCAGTTTGCAAGATTGCCCGTGGCAATCGCTTCGGAATCGCTCCAAACTGACGCTCAACGATGCTCTGGAACCGCCTCCTCGCAATCTGGATCCGCTTCGGCGACCTGCTCGGCGCAGTTACACAACCGGTGTTTCTCGGCCTGTTCTACTACGGCGTGTTCAGCCCCTACGCGCTCGCTCTGCGCGCGTTGGGCAAGGGCGGCAAGGGGATGCGCCGACGGAGGGCGCCGACGCGGCAGCTCGCCACGGCGGGCGAAAGCCTCTGGATCCCGCGCGCGGAGCCCGAGCGGAAAGTGGACTTCACGAGGCAGTTCTGATGGCGGGCTCGAGCGACCTTCGCATCCTGGGCATCTCGGCCTACTTCCACGACAGCGCGGCCGCGCTCATCGAGGGCGAGCGCATCGTGGCCGCGGCGCAGGAGGAGCGCTTCACGCGCGTCCGTCACGACGCGGCCTTTCCGACGCGCTCGATCGAGTTCTGCCTGCGCCGTGCCGGCATCGGGATCGGGGATCTCGACTTCGTGGTCTTTTACGACAAGCCATTCACGAAGTTCGACCGCCTGCTGGAGACCTACGTGGCGTTCGCCCCGGAGGGGTACACGTCGTTCCGGCGCTCGCTCCCCGTCTGGATCAAGGAGAAGCTCTTCCTCAAGGCGACGCTGCTCCGCGAGCTCGAGGGGTTCGCGCGCGAGAAGCTCCTGTTCTCCGAGCACCACCTGAGCCACGCCGCGAGCGCGTTCTATCCGTCGCCCTTCGACGAGGCGGTGGTGCTGACGCTCGACGGGGTCGGAGAGTGGGCGACGAGCTCGGTTTCGCTGGGCCGGGGCGCGGGCCTCGAGACCCTGCGCGAGATCCATTTCCCCGACTCGCTCGGCCTCCTGTACTCGGCGTTCACCTATTACACGGGCTTCAAGGTGAACTCGGGCGAGTACAAAGTCATGGGCCTCGCCCCCTACGGCGAGCCCAGGTACGCGCAGGCCATCCTCGATCATCTGCTGGATCTCCGCGAGGACGGGAGCTTCCGCCTGAACATGGAGTATTTCGATTACTGCACGGGGCTGCGCATGACGAACGCGCGCTTCGACGGGCTTTTCGGGGGGCCTCCGCGCGATCCGGAGTCGAAGCTCACCCAGAGGGAGATGGACCTCGCGGCCTCCGTCCAGGCCGTCACCGAGGAAGTGCTCCTGCGCATGACCCGGTCGCTGCACCGCGAGTTCCGCATCGATGACCTGTGCCTCGCGGGAGGCGTCGCCCTGAACTGCGTCGCCAACGGGAAGGTGCTGCGGGACGGGAAGTTCAAGCGCCTGTGGATCCAGCCGGCCGCGGGCGATGCCGGCGGCGCGCTGGGCGCGGCGCTCGCGGCCTACCACCTGCACGCGCGAAAACCTCGCCGCGCGCGCGCCGGCCAAGGCGACGCTATGCGAGGCTCCTATCTGGGCCCGGAGTTCTCCTCCGCGCAGATCGAGGAGGCGCTCTCGGGCGCGGGCGCGCGCTTCCACAAGCTCTCGGGCCCCGACATCGAGCGCGAGACGGCGAAGCTGATCTCCGAGGGCAAGGCCGTGGGCTGGTTCCAGGGGGCGCTCGAGTTCGGCCCGCGCGCTCTCGGCGCGCGCTCGATCCTCGGCGATCCGCGCGATCCGGAGATGCAGGCCCGCCTCAACCTCAAGATCAAGTTCCGCGAGTCCTTCCGCCCGTTCGCGCCCGCGGTGCTGCGGGAGAACGCGCCCGAGTGGTTCGAGCTCGACGCGGATAGCCCGTACATGCTGCTCGTGGCGCCCGTCCGCGGCGTCTCCCCGATGGAACCCGAGGCGAAGTCGCGGCACTGGGGGATGGATCTCCTCAAGGAACGGCAGAGGGGCTCGAGGATCCCGGCGGTGACCCACGTCGACGCGTCGGCGAGGGTGCAGACCGTAGGCGACGCGCACCCCAGGTTTCAGGGGCTACTTCGCGAGTTCCAGAAGCTCACGGGCTGTCCCGTGCTGGTGAACACGAGCTTCAACGTGCGCGGCGAGCCGATCGTCTGCACCCCGCTCGACGCGTTCCGCTGCTTCATGGGCACGGACCTCGACGTCCTCGCGATCGGCGACTTCCTGCTTCACAAGCACGAGCAGCCCGAAGGGCTGTCGCGCCGTTACGAGCGCGCTTTCGCCCTGGACTGACGGGCGTCGTGGCATAACTATCACATATCGCGCGCATTGATCTTGATTATTTGTGATTATACCAGCGCCCGCGTAGGTTCTGCCTCAGAAAGAGGTTGTTTTTTATGTCGAAGACGAGATTTGGAAAGGCTTTCCTGGCAACGGTCCTGGCGCTCCAGGCGCAGTCGGCGCTCGCGCTCGACTCCGAGGTGGATCTGATCTGCGAGACCCACGACGATACGGCCACGCTGCAGTTCGACGAGGTCAGGGGTTCGATCCTCCTGCGCATGGACCAATACCAGGCGGGGCCCACCCTCCATCAGCTCGCCGGCGACCTGCCGGCGAACGTCTTCTACGGCCGCCACCTCACGTTCATGAGCGCGATGGGAGGCGCCGTTTGCTCGAGCGATCACGTCGAGAACCATGTCGGCGAGATCGTCTGCCGCGGGCTGATCGGCTGGCACGGCATCAAGAAGGAAGGCGTCGACGTGAAGATCGAGTTTCGCGGGCCGGGCGATATCGTCGCGTCATCGACGGACTCCCTGGTCGGCAAGCTCGACATGAAGTGCCGCCTCGAACCCGTCGTCGCCAACCCCTGATCGCTCGAACCTGAACTTGCCAACGCGCGCGAATCCCGGTTGAATCAGGGCATGACCGAGTTCGCGCGCGAGTTCTGGGCTTTCCTGAAAGTGCGGAAGAAGTTCTGGCTGCTTCCGATCATCCTGTCCATGCTCGCGCTCGGGGGGCTGCTCATGGTCGCGGGCCAGGGCTCGGCGGTCGCGCCTTTCATCTACGCGCTGTTCTGAGCCGTCGCGCCCGGCGGATCACCAGCCGGCTTTCCTGAACGAGAAGTAGGCCGCCGTCGCGACGAGGATGTTCGGGATCTGCATGGCGAGAGCCGGCGGAAGCTGTCCGCGCAGCATCGCGATCGTGGCCCAGCTCTGCGTGACCCAGTAGACGATGGCCGTGACGAAGGCGACGAGGAACGCGCCCGCCCGGACCGCGCGCGTGCGCACGGTGCCGAAGCCGATGCCCAGGAACACGAAGATCATGGGGCTCGCCGCGAGCGCCGCGCGCTTCCAGAGCTCGCCGCGCATCTCGCGCCCCTCGTACGTCGAGGCCGGGTTCTTGCGGATCCTCTCGCGCAGCTCGCGGAACGGGACCATCTCGGGCTTGGTCACCGCGGAGTCGCTGCCCTCGCTGATGCGCAGGTAGAGCCTGTACTCCTCGAAGTCGATCTTCTGGTAGGTGTTCCCCGAGACGTCGTTGCGATGGATGCTTCCGTCGTAGAGCTTCAGCATGGCCGCCGCCGAAAGCTCGCTGTCGGTCTTCACGGTGATGATCTCGCCCGCGTCCGCGACGACGGTGAGCGGGTTCTTGGGTTCGCGCTCGTCGTAGATGAACACGTGCTTCATCTGGTTCGTCCGCGAGTCGACCTTGTCCGCGAAGATCAGCAGGTCGAAGAAGCCGGTCGTGAAGGCGCCTTCGCGGATGGTGCTCACCACCTTCGTGTTCGTCAGCCTGACGAGCGTCGTCTTGAACGTCCGTCCGCTCCACGGAACCCATTCCAGGTTCAGGGCGAGCGAGAAGACGACGATCACGGCCGCGACGACCGAAACGGGCATGGCCATGCGCCCGATGCTCACGCCGCTGGCCTTGAGCGCGACGAGCTCGCTGTCGGCCGAGAGCCTTCCGAAGCCGATGAGGACGCCGATCAGGAACGCGATGGGGAGCGCCGTGGGCAGGAACGACATCGAGAGCAGGAACACCATCTTCAACAAAGTCCAGGTCGGGACGCCGTGGACGATGAAGAGCTCGGCCAGCCTGAGCAGCTGGGACATCAGGAAGAGGAAGATGAAGAACAGGAGTCCGCCCAGGAAAGGCCCGACGATCTCCCCGAGGATGTAGCGGTCGATTGATAGAGGGCGGATGCCCTTAGTAAGCGTTGCGATTGATGAATCCTCGCCAAAGGGTCATCAGCATGATCTTGAGATCCAGGACGTAGGACCAGTTGCGAATATAGTATAAGTCGCACTCGATCCGGTTGGCCAGCGAGGTGTTTCCTCTCCAGCCGTTGACCTGGGCCCAGCCGGTGATGCCGGCCTTGACCTTGTGGCGAAGCATGTAGTGGGGAATGTCCTGGCGGAACTTCTCGACAAAAGTCGGCTGCTCAGGGCGGGGGCCCACGAGCGACATGTCGCCGCGGAACACGTTCCAGAGCTGCGGGAGCTCGTCGATGCTCGTGGCGCGCAGGAAGCTCCCGATCGCGGTCCTGCGCGGGTCGTTCTCGACCGTCCATCCCGGCTTGTTCTCCGGGTCGTAGCGCATGGTGCGGAACTTGAGCATCTGGAACGTCCGGCCGTCGAGCCCCATGCGCTCCTGGCGGTACAGGATCGGTCCCGGCGACGAAAGCCGCACGATGATCGCGATCAGAAGCAGAAAGGGAGCCAGCAAAACGAGCGCGAGGGCCGAAAGCGCGATGTCGGTCCAGCGCTTGGCGAGCGCGCCCCAGCCGTGCAGGGGCGAGTCGTTCACGTTGACGATCGGGAAGCCCTCGAAATCCTCGATCTCGCAGCCCAGGGTCACGTACTCGTGGATGTCGGGGACGAGTTGGATGTCGATCGTCTCGTCCCGCAGGGTCTTGAGGATCCGGTCGAGGTCGCCGTACTGATGGCGGGGAAGGGCGATCAGGACCTGGTCGACCTTCGTGCTGCGGACCAGCCGCGCGATGTCGCCGAAGTTGCCGAGGACCGGCTTTCCTCGCACTTCCTTGGCGGCCGAGCCCTCGTGGACGACGGCACCCGAGACGCGGATGCCGAGCTCCGGGAACTTGTCGAGGCGCTGGATGACGGTCTCGATCGCCGGCCCTTCGCCGACGGCGAGCGTGTACCGGAGATTGAACCCTCTCCTTCGGATATCCCTCAGCGTGTTCCGCAGAAGCAGGCGGAAGACGACCAGGAAGAACCCGCCGAGCAGGCCGAAGTAGATCATCACGCCGCGCGAGTACCGGTACTC
>CAYZKI010000094.1:9414-10281 GCA_964478745.1 uncultured Bacteriovoracaceae bacterium | reverse complement strand
CCCTCCAGGCGCTGCTGGTAAGGCGGGAGCGCGGAAGTCGGGGGACGGATGGCTGACCCGCGCGACGCCGCTCAGCACGAGTTCGTCGTGGTCGGAAGCGGGCCCGCCGGCACGTGCGCGGCGGACCGCCTGCTCGAGCTCGGCAAGTCCGTCACGCTGATCGACGCCGGCGACGACGATCCCGAGACGCGCTCGCGGATCCCCGACCGGTCGTTCGACGAGCTCAGGCGGAGCGACGCGAACCAGAAGGACTACTTCCTCGGAAAGCGCCGGGAAGGCGTTCCGCGGGGCAGGATCCAGGTCGGCTCGCATCTCACGCCGCCGCGCCAGTACGTGCGCAGGCTCGCCGATCAGGCGCTGGAGACCCGGCTCGAGGATTCCTCCGTCATGCAGAGCCTCGCATGGGGCGGCCTGGGCGGCGCCTGGGGCGCGGGCCTGGCAACGTACACCGACTCCGAGCTCTCGCTCATGGGCCTCGATCCGCGCGCGATCAACCCGCGCTACCAGGAGGTGACCGAGCGGATCGGCGCGAGCGGCGAGCTCGGGCCCCTCGTCTCCAAGCTTCGCTCGATCCCGCCCGCGCTTCCGCTCGACGAGAACGCGCGAAGCGTCCTCGCGGCCGCGCGCCGCCTGAAGGAGCGGGAGCCCGCCAGGCTCGAGGGCCTGGAGCTGGGTCCGTACGCTCTCGCGGCCCTGTCCGCGGACCTCGGTTCGCGCGGGCGGAACCCGTTGCATGACATGGATTTTTACGGGGAAGTGAGGCGCTCGGTGTTCCGTCCGCGCTACCTGCTCGACGAGCTCGCGGGGAATCCGCGCCTCAAGGTCGTTCGCGGGAAGATCGTCTACCGCCTCGAGAAGGGCCCCGAC
>CAYZKI010000094.1:0-9404 GCA_964478745.1 uncultured Bacteriovoracaceae bacterium | reverse complement strand
GGATTTGGCGACAGGCGCGACGAGCGAGACGCGGGCGAAGGTCGTCCTGCTCGCGGCCGGCGCCATCAATTCGGCGCGCATCCTCATGAACTCGAGCCCGATCGCGGAGACGCGAACCGGTACTACCGACGATCAGCCTCTTCTCTCCAATCCGTACCGCTATTGGGTGATGCTGAACCGCCCGCGTTTCGGCAAGCGGGCGCAGGGGGAAAGGCACAGCCTGGCGCAGCTCTACGGGCTTTACCGCGATCGCCCGGACACGCTCGCCGAGGTCTCGCTTTCCTTCTACTCGTACCGCTCGCTGCTGCTCTTCAAGCTCGTCCGGGAGCTGCCGATGCCCGTTCCGTTCGGCGTCCTGGCGGCACGGCTCCTGGTCGACAGCCTGGTGATCGTCGGAGTGCATGAGCGCGGGACGGAAGGGCGCATGGAGCTCGAAGCGGCGTCCGACGCCGGGCCGGCCTCGATCCGGATCCGCGCGCCCCGCCGCTCCGAGGCCGTGATGAACGAGCGCGGGCTTCTGAGGAAGCTGAGCGCGCTCGGGCTCTCCAGCCTGTCGGTGGTCGCGCCGCCCTGGGGCGCGAGCATCCACTACGCGGGCAGCGTCCCGTTCGCCGGAACGCGTCCCGCGCGCTGGACCTGCTCGCGGCGCTTCGAGGTCGAGGGGTTTCCGGGCGTCTTCCTCGCCGACAGCTCCGCGTGGGGCGAGCTTCCGGCCAAGGGGCTCACGCTCACGATCATGGCCCACGCGCGCGCGCTCGCGGACCAGGTGGCGGGCCGATGAGAACGCCGGGCGCCGCGACGATCGCGATCACCGGAGCGAGCGGTCACCTGGGCGGGATGATCGCGCGGGCCCTGGAGGCGCGCGGGCAATCCGTGCTCGCGCTCGGGCGCTCGACCGCGCCGAGGTTCGATCTTCGCGAGGCGGCGGCGGCCGGAGCGTGGGGAGCGCGCGACGCCGTCACGAGCGCGCTCGGCGGGACAAAGATCCTCGTGCACGCCGGCTGGGACCTGAGCCTGACCCCGCTCGCGGAGCGAAGGCGCGTGAACGTCGAGGGATCGCGCGCGCTCCTCGAGGCGGCGGCACGCGCGGGAGTCGAGCGAGCCGTGTTCTTCTCGTCGACCGTCGCGCGCGACGACTCGCGATCGCAGTACGGGATGGCGAAGCGGGAAGTGGAAAGGATCGCGGCCGGCCTGTTTCCCCGGTGTCTTTGCCTGCGCATCGGCCTCGTCCTGAGAAAGCCGGGCACCAGGCAAAACGTGCCGGGGCCGCTCGGCCGTGCGCTGCAGTTTCTTCCCGTCGTTCCTTGGATCGGCAGCGGGGACGAGCTGGTCTACGTGATCCCGGACGACGAGTTCGGGCGCGCGGCGACGGACGCAATCCTCGGAAACGAAACCGGTCTTGCCTACGTGATGAACCCGCGGCCGCTTCCGGTGCCCGAGCTTCTCGCGCGGGTGCTCGGCGATCCGGCCGGCACAAAACGCCGGGTCGTAGAAATTCCGCGCATCATGAGCCGGGCCGCGTGGGGTCTTCTCCGGCTCGATCCGCAGAAGCTCGACTCGCTCGCGGACCTTCGACGAATCGATATTGAATCCGGAGCAAGAGTGATAACCTAAGAAGTGATGAGAATCGCTGTGGTTATTCCCGCATTTCGATGCAGGGAGCAGATCGTCGGAGTGCTCTCCGCGATCGGGCCTGAGGTCAGCGAGATCTTCGTGGTCGACGACGCGTGCCCCGAGCGAACCGGCGAGCATGCGCGTTCCGAATTCCGCGACGGGCGCCTGCGGGTCATCGTCCGCGACGCGAACGGCGGCGTGGGCGCGGCCGTGAAGACCGGCATCTCCGCCGCGCTCGAGTCGGGTGCCGAGATCATCGTGAAGCTCGACGGCGACGGGCAGATGGACCCGAAGCTGATCCCGGCTCTCGTCGAGCCGATCTCGCAGGGGCTCGCCGACGTCTGCAAGGGCAACCGCTTCTGGGACATCGACTATCTGGCCGCGATGCCGGCCGTGAGGCTTTTCGGGAACAGCGTGCTGTCGTTCGTGAACAAGGCCGTCTCGGGCTACTGGCACCTGATGGATCCCACGAACGGCTTCGTGGCCTGGCACCGCTCAGTGCTCAAGATGGTGCCGCTTTCCAAGGTCGAGAACCGCTACTTCTTCGAGTCCGACATGCTCTATCACCTGGGCTTGATCCGCGCGGTGATCGCCGACTTCCCGATGAAGGCCCATTACGGGAACGAGACCTCGAGCCTGAGGATCGGCCAGGTAGTGCTCAGCTTCCCTCCGCGCTACCTCAGGCGGGGCCTGAGCCGCATCTACTACCGGTACGTGATGCGAGACTTCAACCTGGGCAGCGTCGCGCTCCTGCTGGGCGGAAGCATGAGCGTGTTCGGTTTCATCTTCGGCGCGACCGCGTGGATCGAGGCGGCGCGGACGCAGGTGCCCTCGACGAGCGGCACCGTCATGCTCGCGGCGCTTCCGCTCGTGATCGGCGTCCAGCTCCTGGCCGTCTTCGGATTCTACGACATCCTCATGATCCCTCGTGCCCCGCTCCAGCGGATGGTTCCCCGATCATGAGCTGGAGTTCGGCTGCGAAGTCGTCGCTTCCCTATCTGGGGCTCCTGCTTGCGGTCTGGCTCGCGCACGGGATGGCTGTCGGCGGCGGCTTCCACTTCGACGACTCGCACACCATCGAGCTGAACCCGGCGGTTCAGGAGCTGAGCCGTCTGCCGCGGATCTGGACCGACACGAGCTCCTTCTCGGCCATTCCCGAGAACCGGATCTACCGGCCTCTCACGTTCACGGCCTTCAACATTCTCTGGGCTGTCGGCGGCGGATCGGCGATCCCGTTCCTCGTCTTCAAGCTCCTGGTCCACGCGGGAGTGGCGACGCTCCTCGGCCTGATCTGGATCGAGCTCTTCGCGCGGGCCTATCCGGCCTACGACCCGGTCTCGCGCTCGCGCACGGCCTGGGCGACCGCTCTGATCTTCGCGGTGCACCCCGCATGCTCCGAGATCGCGAACTATGTCTCGGCGACCACCTCGCTGCTGGCGGCCTTCTTTTACGCAGCCGCGTTTCTCGCGTTCTTACGTCGGAAAACAGCGATCTCTCTGGTTCTCTACGCACTCTCCTGCCTGTCCAAGGAGGAGGGCATCACGCTTCCCGCGGTGCTCGTTCTCTACACCGCGCTGATCGAGACGAGAGGACAGGGGCTCGCGCCCCGCGACCGGGCCATGGCCGTCGCGAAGAGGGTGTGGCCCTGGGCGATCCTGTCGCTCATCCTGCTCGCGCTGATCCTCTGGATGATGCCTGGGACGCTGAAAGAGTCGCGCGGCGGCCTGAGCCCCTGGCATTACTTCATCACGCAGTGGCGCGCGTACCTGCACTACTTCGGCCTCTCGATAGCGCCCTTCTCGCTGACCGTCGACCACATGTCCTTCGGGTTTTCGAGAAGCGTGCTCGAGCTCCCGGTCGTCCTCGCGGCATTCGGCAATGCCGTGATCCTAGCCGTCGCCTGGCTGAGCCTGAAGCGCTGGCCCACCGTCGCGTTCGGCGTCCTGTGGTTCTACGTGGCGGTCGCTCCGGCCTCGAGCGTGGTTCCGCTGGCCGAGCCGACCAACGAGCATCGGATGTACCTGGGCTACGTGGGCTGGTTCGGCGCGCTCGCCACCGTCGCGCTGCTGCTCGCGGAGGAGTCGCTGCGCCTGCGGCCGAGCTGGGCGCAGGTTCGCGCGGCGATCCTCGTGGTCGTGCTCCCGTTCTGCGCGCTCTCGCAGGCGCGCGCATGGGTGTGGAACGAGCCTGAGAGGCTGTGGAAGGACACGATCGACAAGAATCCGGAGAACGGACGCGCGATGAACAACCTCGCGCTGATCTACATCCGCAAGGCGCGGTACCCGGAGGCGATCAGCCTGTTGCGAAGGTGCGCGGAGGTGTGGCCGAACTACCCGTACTGCGCGATCAACGAGGGCATCGCGCTCGGCGAGCTCCAACGGCTCGACGAGGCCGACCGGAGCTTCCAGCGCGCACTCGCCATAGGAACCGCGCAGGTGTACGTGAATTTCTATTACGCGAAATTCCTCGAGGAAAAGCGTCAAAATCCCGGCATGGCCGCCGCTTACTACGAGAAAGCCGTGCAACTTTCCAACGGAGCCTTCGCCGAAGCCGATTCCAGGCTCAAGCGCCTGAGAAGCTTGGGCTTCTAGCTTTTTCGGTGGGTCGTCGGATTTTTGGCGCCGATGAAGGTTCCCTCATGGCGTGTGAAGATTTGTTGACCTAGTGCGCGATAACTTCTGGCGCGCCGCGCTCAGTGCCGATAAGCTGAAAGATTTCAACGATATCTTCCGAAAAGTTTGTGATGAGCACCACAAAACTAGGAAGATTCGCGATCGCGATTTTCGTTCTCTGCCTGACTTTTCTCGGAGTGTATTTACTGGCGAGAAAAAATGCGCCGCCGCCCGAACACACCGGAGTGTCGGCGCAACCCACGAGCGCTCCCGTCGCCTACTCGATGAGGATCACCCGCGAGTTCGGATGCACGAAGCTCGGCGGCGAGTGCGCGAAGGTCGACCAGGAGGTTCCGCCTGGCGCGGAGCTCGCCACCGACGGCAGCGCGCTCGTCGTCGTGAGCGACGGCGAGCTCGGCGAGGTCGCGCTCTACGGCGACAGCCGGCTGGCGAACGCGGCGCGCGGGGCTTTGCTCGTGAAGGGCGCGGCCAGGGTGTCGGAGGCGAAGAGCGGACACAAGCTTGAGATCGGATCTGGAACGCAATCCCTTGAGTGCGTGACCGCGACTTGTTCGTATCTTGTCACTCTAGCGGGCGGAGACGCGGGCGATCAGGCCGAGCTCGCGCTCGAGAGCGGCACGCTCGAGTGGGTGAGGCCCGCGGGAAACCTGCGCATCGCGGAGGGCCAGGGAGTCCGGAGCACCGGGGAAACCTACGCGCTGGGCAGAAAGTACCCGTCGGGAGCCGCGCCCACGGTCTGGTACGACGGCAAAGGCGCGGCGTTCAAGCTGTCGCGGGCCGCCGCGCGAAAGCCGGACGAGGGCGCGCTCGTGCTCGAGGGCTCGCGCGACCGGAGCTTCAAGCGCGCGGAAAAGCTCTACGAATCGGCTGAAAAGAGCGACGGCCGCCTCGAGTTCGAGGCGCCGGGCCGCTCGGGCATCTATTACCTGCGCTACAGGACCGGCGACGTGACCGGCCTTCCGCTGCTGGTCGTCCTCACGCGCAACGCCCCGCCGGAGATCAACGAGCCCATCGACCAGGCCTCGATCCAGAAGGGCAAGGAGACGAGCTTCTCGTGGAAGGACGAGACCCGCGCGCGCGAGTTCGAGGTCCAGATCGCCAGGGACCCGGAGTTCAAGGAAATCGCCAAGACCTTGCGCGTGAGCGGACTCGAGGTGAAGACCGCGCTCGCCGCGAAGCACCCCAACGGGAGCTACCACTGGCGGGTGCGGGCCGTGGACCCGAGACGCCCCGAGCCTCCGTGGAGCGAGGCGTTCAGCTTCGACCTCTCCGACGCGCCCGTGATCGCGAAGCCCGTCATCCTGGACGGCCCGACGTTCGCGCCTGACGTGCCGGAGATCCTGGAGGTCAACGCCGAGGGCAACCTGACGCTCAAGTGGCAGCCCGTCGAGGGCGCGCGGGCCTATGTCGTGCTGATGACCACGGGGGACAACCAGATCCTCTACTCGAAGCGGGTCACGACGGCGAGCGGGCTGGTGACGCTCGGCTCGATCCCCGTCGGGCGCGAGTTCAACTCCAAGGGAGTCACGCTGAAGGTTGCCACCGTCAACGTCGAGGGAAAACGAGGGAAATACGGCTCCAGCAAAGTGGTGATCTATCGCCCGCCATCCGCCGGCAAGGGCCCGGGCTTCCAATCGGTGGAGGTCGTCGACTAAACGCATGCGCTCCGGCCCCGAGCTTTCCCGAATCCGGCAGGCCTTCAAAGCCGCCGCCCTCGCGTGGGCTGGCTTGCTCTGCTTCGTCCTGGCGGTCGTCGGGGTCTCGGGAGACGCTCTCGCCGAGAAGAAGAAGCTCGACCTCGGGCCCGACGGATTGCCCCGCATGCAGATGGGCGCCGTCTACGCCGAGCCGCCGTCGCGCGGAGCCTCGATCGACCTCAGGCACGAGTTCAAGGAGCTCGACGACGGCGACGAGATCGAGCTCGTCAACATCGGCAAGGAGTGGAAGCATCCGTTCAAGATCCAGGTGAAGCAGGACATCGTCGCGCCCGACCGGCCGCTGATCTTCAACCTGACTCCCGGCCAGTACGAGCTCAGGAGCGACGAGGGCAAGCGTTCCTTCACCGTCGACGTCGACCCGCCGAAGCCCATCCTTCCTCTCGAAGGCGCGCAGCTCTCGCTGCTCGGAAACGAGGAGGGCGTCTTCCCCTTCGAATGGGAGTCCGATCCGAAGGCCAAGGAATACTATTTCGAGATCAAGGACCATCGCGGAAGGCTCACCAAACGCATCCACACGCACAACACCTGGGTGTACGTCGTGCTCGACGAGCCCGGAAAGTACACCTGGCGCGTCGTCACGCTGACCGATCCGAGGAACCTCAAGCCGACCGGGACGCGCGTCCTGACCGGATCCTACGAGGTGAGCAACGAGAGCACGGGAGCGAAGAAGGTGCGCCTGACCGTCGAGCCCATCCCGAGAGTCGTCATGTACCAGGTCGAGGTGAACGCCCTGGTGCCGATCCCGGGCGTGAGCAACCGCGCGGTGGTGATCAACTCCTGGCGCCCGAACGTCGATCTGAAGGTCCTGCCCGGCAGCTACACGCTCCGGTCGCGCGCGTACTTCATCGACAAAGGCTACACGGAGTGGGGCCCGCCGCAGGTGGTTTCGGTCCCGCTCGGTCCGACCAACCCGGCCGTGCCCGTCAACCTGACCCGTTTCCCGGCCGAGACCGTCGACGAGAACGAGGTCACGCTCGCCTGGGACGCACACCCGCTGGCTTCCGCGTACTGGCTCGACGTCGTCGACCGCGACGGGAAGCAGATCTTCTCGGGCCGCGTGGTCGGAACCACGCACAAGCTGCGGGAGCTCGAGCACAACCAGGTGTACCGCTGGGACGTGTACGCGCTGCTTCCGCTCCAGACGCCGCCGCAGACGCAGGGGCGGCGGCCGGCGAGCCTGCTCGAGAAAGGACGCTCCGAGTTCCGCGTGCAGAACTATCCCGGGAACAACTTCGCCACTCCCGAGGAGCCGTCGTTCCTCTACGGCTGGCTGAAGAGCTCCTTCGCGATCCTGGGATACGAGGGCCTCGATTACGACCGGAACGCGCGGATCCAGCAGAGCCAGCTGACCACCCGCGCGGAAGCCGCGATCGGCTACTGGAAGCCCAGGGACACCTGGGGCCTGCTGGGATACGTCGGGCAGACCTGGCTGAACTCGCAGCTCGTGACCACGTCCTACATCTCGGGTGGCGTTCTCGTCGGAAGGAGGTTCGAGCTCGGTGAGCGCGACCGCCTCCGCGTCTGGGGCGGTTTCGCGCAGAGACAGCTTCCCGCTTACCAGGGCAACCCGCTCACCGGCCGCATCGACATGTACAAGACCTCGTCGCTCGGGCCGGACGCGCGCTTCTTCTACATGCGCGGCATCGATGACCAGTACGGCATCCAGGCCAGCCTCGGCCTGTACTTCGACGCCGTCGGCCTCCAGACCCCGAACGGCCGGCCTTTGACGCCCACTCTCCAGTTCGACGGGTCCGTCGGCGTGACCTACCGCGCATCCAGATCCTTCAAACTCTACGGCGGATATCTCTTTCAGAATCTGACCACGCGCTATCAGTCGACGAGGCCCGGCCAGACCAACACGAGCTCGGCCATCGGGCACTCGGGCGTGTTCACGATCGAGTTCGGCCTCAGGGCCTCCGAGCCCATTTACTTGAGACCCGGAGAGGACTAACCTTGAAACGTGGCTAACAAAAAATACCCGACGGTGAGAACTTCGTGCATCCTTGCGCTCCTGGTCGCGTCCGTCTCGATCGGATTCGGCGGGTGCAAGCCGAAGGAAGGCGGCAACAAGGGTTCCGCCCAGCAGTCGGGCGCGACGATCGCGCAGGCGAACGCCGCTCTCGAGGCGAAGAAGTACACCGACGCTCTCGCCGCGTTCGAGGCGATCCTCGCCACGAACCCCAACGACATGGACGCGCTCTTCGGCAAGGCCTACAGCTATCAGATGCTCGGCTCGGTCGACGCCGCCGTGGCGGGCTACAAGAAGGCGGCCGAGCTCGCGAACAGCCTGGTCTTCCGCGCGAACTACAACCTCGGTTCCATGTACGTCTTCGCGAAGAACTTCAACGAGGCGGCGCCGCGCCTCAGGCTCGCGGTTCAGGCCGCGCCCGAGAACTTCGAGGCCCAGTACAACCTCGGCTTCGCGCTCGAGGGAGTCGGCCAGGACGCGGAAGCGCTCAAGGCTTTCGAGGCGGCTTCGCGGATCCTCCCGAAGAACGCTCCCGCGGCCTTCAACCTGGGCCGTGTGCAGGAGAAGCTCGGGAAGAAGTCCGATGCGAAGGCAAGCTACAAGCGCGCACTCGAGGCGGACCCGAATCTTGCTCCCGCGCAGGAAGCTCTCTCGAAGCTGAAGTAGGCTTCGCTCACTTCTCCATCAGGAAGATCTGGAAGGCAGTGTTGCCCGGGTTCACGTTGCCGCCGCCGGTGTTCCAGACCCGGATCTTGATCGTATTCGCCGCGTCGACCCAGCACATCCAACGAATGTTGGCGTTGAGCCCCGAAGGCGGCCTGCAGACCACAGCGTCGCCGACGGCAGCGCCCGTGAGGGTCTTCGTCGTTTCGGACATCGCCATGGAGGCGGTGCTCGGGATGTTCCAGTTCGAAGCCGCTGTCGAGGAGACGCTTGTCCAGGTCGTGCCCGTGCCTCCCACCTTTATCCCAGAGTCGAATGTCTTGAGGCCCGCGAGAGTCTGAGCTGTGGTCGTCATGCTGCCCGCGCCCGTCGCGCTCGCCGCGTCGATCGAAAGAGTGGGCGTCGCGCCCGTGCTGCTGCTGACGATCGGAGCCGTTCCGTCGATCTGCGAGATCGGAGCCGCGCCGGTCGCACCGGTCGCACCGGTCGCACCCTGAGGACCCGTCGCACCGGCTGTGCCGTTGGCGCCGGTCGGACCCGTGGGTCCTTCGGGGCCGGTCGCGCCCGTGGCGCCCGCGTCGCCGCCAGGGCCTGTCGAACCCTGGGGACCGGTCGCTCCGTCGGCACCGGTCGCGCCCTGCGCACCCGTCGGACCTTGCGCTCCGGTCGGACCCAGCGCGCCGGTCGGGCCTGCCGAACCTGTCGGACCCTCCGCGCCGGTCGCGCCCGTCGCGCCATCGGCGCCCGTCGCGCCTTGAACGCCCGTTGAACCTTGCGCTCCGGTCGCGCCTTGCGCACCCGTCGGAC
>CAYZKI010000093.1:5973-10295 GCA_964478745.1 uncultured Bacteriovoracaceae bacterium | reverse complement strand
GCCTGAGGGCTTCCACGTCCTCGGGCTTCAGCGCCCAGTTGGATTTCGCGACGAGCTCCTTGATGAACTCGGGGTCGTCGATCCGCTTGGACTCGCAGAGCTCCTTCATCGTGTCCTTCAGGGAGTCGTTCTGGCTTTGGGGAAGTCTCTTCGCGACGACCCCGTCGCGTGCGGGCGACGCGTCCGAAAGGTGGCTCGCGATCTGGAGCGAGCCGGCGAAGACCACGGTGAGGGCGCCGATGTAGACCAGGCCCTTCGTTCGCAGGGTCCGGCGTTGCTTCGAGGGAGTTTTTCTCACGGGTTTCTTGCGTGCCATGCAGCCAGCAAATGCAACCGATGTTCCTCGTTCACCAGGGTTTCTCGGCTGCCTCGCGCGAATCTGCTCCATCTGGCGGCGGGGCCGTGTCTAATCATTAGACAGCCGTTAAGCGCTGCTGCTATAGCCTTGGGAAACACGGGAATACGATGACTTCCGCCTATCAAGATCACTACGTGCGCGCGCTGGCTCCTTCCGCCTCCCCGAACGGCGAGGCACTCCCGGCTCAGCTCCTGGGCGAGCTCCGGGACTACTTCAAGATCCCCGCGTCGATGAGCGACGACGAGCTTCTCGCGAAGTGCCGGGCGGCCACCGAGGATATCCTCGTCGAGTGGAAGAGCAGGAAGATCGATCCCCGCGATACGAAAGCGGTCACGGCGTTCTACGTGGAGACGAACCTCTACTGCTACGAGCTCCTGACGCTGGAGATCGAGGCGTCGCAGGGACGCCAGGATCAGCTGAAGGACTTCGTCGGCCTTCTCAGGAAGCACGGCAAGACCCAAGGCTGCGACTACGGATCGGGCATCGGTACGCTGGGGATCTATCTCAATCGCAACGGCATCCACTGCGATTTCGCCGACGTTTCGGACACGAACCTGGGCTTCATCCGCGAGCGGCTCAATCGGCGCGGCCTGCAGGCGCGGACCTTCAACCTCACCCGCGAGTCGCTACCGGCGGGGGAATACGATTTCATCACGGCTTTCGACGTCCTCGAGCACGCGGCCGATCCGGTCTCGCTCGTGGGGGACATCGCCTCGCGGCTCAAGCCCGGCGGCCTGTTCATCTTCAACCTGCTCTATGACAACGAGCCGGACACGCCGCACGTGCTCATGGATCCGAACCCGATCCGGAAGAACATCCGCGGATTCGGCCTGAGCAAGGTGGAGTCGATCGGGGAGTTCAAGATCTACCGCAGGGTGTCCCGGCCCCGGATCCTCAACGAGCTCGTGCGTGGCTTCGACCGCGGCTTCTGGAGCCTGCGCGAGCGGATCGACGCGCTCAAGCACGCTCAGGCGGCCCGGCGCTCGACGTCGGTGTGACCGCACTGAGTGCACTTCACTAGGATCGTCTCGCCCAGGTCGGCGCCCAGCTGCTCGGGATGCCCGCAGGCCGGGCAGCTGCCTTCCTTGGGCGCCTGGAGAGCCTCCGGCGGCGGGCTGATGCTGTAGAGCTCGAACGATTCGCCCTCGAAGCCCTTGAGCGTCGTGCACGTTTCCTGATGGCTCACGCGCGTTCCCTGGAGGTCCGTCCCGACGGTCTTCAGGAACTCCTTGGTCACGCAGACCCGGTTCACCTGGGCCCGTGCGCAGAGACGGGAGGCGAGGTTCACGGGCTCGCCGACCACGGTGTAGGTTCCGCGCTTCACGCTCGGATAGAACCCCACCTGGGCATAGCCGGTATTGATGCCGATGCGGATGTTGAACTCGGTCCGCCATTTCTCGCGGTAGTATCCGGCCTTCCTCGCGTGCAGTTTCAGGACGTTCATGCAGGCCTCGAGCGCCACCTGCGCGTGCCGCGGGTTCGACTGGGGAGCGTTCACGAAAGCCAGGAGCCCGTCGCCGAGGTAGGTCCCGATCGTCACTCCGTGCCTGAGCAGCTCCTCTCCGCAGTCGGAGAAGAACTCGGAGAGCAGGTTCGCGTAGTCGTAGTGATCGAGGCGGCCCGAGCGTGACGTCGAGTTCTCGACGTCGATGAAGATGCAAGAGACGTCGCGCCTGACCTTCCTGTCGATCGAGATCTCGCCGTCCTTGATCGCCTGGATGACCTGAGGCGAGAACTGGCTCGCCAGGCGCTCCAGGTAGACGCCCTCGCGGGTCTTGCGCTAGATGAGGTCGTTCTTACCGTCGATCTCCGTCTTCAGGGACAGGCGCGTCCTGAGCTCCTGTTTCCTCAGCGTCGTGAAGATGTAGTTGATCACGCCGGCGAGAAAGACGGTCGACGCCATGAAGGCGATGGTGGGAACGAAGTTCGCCGGGTTGATGGGACCGCCGGCCGCGAAGAGCAGGAGCAGGAAGGGCAGATAGACGCAGGCGGATGCGACGAGGAGCTGCGGCGGGGTCCAGGGGAGGAAGCAGAGCGCGCCAGTGCCGACGATGTTGATCCCGCCGATGTAGAGGGACGCGTCGCCGCCGGTCGTGGCCGCGAAATATCCGGTCATGATACCGAGGAAAAGGGAGATCCCGTAGGCAGGGAACGTGTAGAGCCTGTCGCGGAAAAGCGGAAGCGAGTAGGCCAGATAGAGGATGCCCGAGACCGGGATCACCGACAGCCTGAACTTCATGAACTCGCCGAGGCGCTCGGGAACGTAGAACGAGTCGACGATCGTGAACGAGAGGGCGAGCGGAATGGCCATCCAGCCGGTCGCGAAGCGAACGCCTTCGACGAAAAGCTCGCGCTTTTCCCGTTCGTACACAGCCCTAAGTTCGTCCGCTCGCTCTCGCTGTTTCAAAGAAGCCGCCCATCGCACCTCAGCCGCGATATTCTCATCGGAAACTTGAGCGCATTGCGTGAGAGGCGGCTCTAACCGTTGCGTGCGGGCAAACAGTCCTGCCGCGTCAGGAATCTGGCGCAACCGGCCATGCATTTCCGTCCGCGTCAGTTGATCAGATCGCTTGCCTTCCCGGGGTGTCTGGCGGATTTTTGGAGGCCTGTGCTTCACCCACTCTGGATTGGCGGAAAATGGCGGGAGACGAAGGAACGGAAGGCGGTCGTGTCGCCTTATACGGGGCAGGTGGTGTCTGAGCAGGCTCTCGCCTCGAGAGCCGAGATCGACGAGATCGCCGCTTCGGCCGAAGCGGCCGCCCCCGAGTTCCGCCGGACGAGCCGGTACCTCCGCGGGCGCCTGCTCGCGGCGATGGCCCGGGGGATCGATGAGGCGAGGCCGGAGCTCGTCGAGCTGATCGTCCAGCAGGCGGGGAAGCCGCGGCAGCTCGCGGAAGGGGAAGTGAGCCGCGCGGCCACGACCTTCCAATTCGCCGCCGAGGCGGCGCGCTCGTTCGCGGGAGGCCTCGTGCCGATCGATGCCGATCCCGGAGGGCGCGGGTTCGGCCCTGCGTACTGGGACTGGGTCCCGCGCGGGCCGGTGCTCGGGATCGCGCCGTTCAACTTTCCCCTGAATCTCGTCTCGCACAAGGTGGCTCCCGCGCTCGCCGTCGGGGCGCCGGTGGCGATCAAGCCGCCGCCGCAGGCGCCGGGTCCCTCGCACGTTCTCGCGCGCATCTTCGAGAAGGCCGCGCGCGACGTTTCGGACTCGCGTGAGAAGATCCCGCTCGCTGGGCTCCAGGTCTTCCATGCGCCGAACGAGGTGGCCGAGCTCGCCGTGATCGATCCGCGCTTCAAGGTTTTCTCCTTCACCGGCAGCGACACGGTCGGATGGGCGCTGCGGAGCAAGGCCGGGCACAAGAAAGTCGTCCTCGAGCTGGGCGGAAACGCCGCCGTCATCGTGAACCGCGATGCGGATCTCGAGAGAGCCGCCGAAAGGACCGCGTACGGCGCTTTCGCGTACGCCGGGCAGATTTGCATCTCCGTGCAGCGAGTCCTCGTCCACGAGGAGGTCGAGAGGAAGTTCGAGGAGCTGCTGCGCGGGTACACCGCGAAGCTCGCCGTCGGAGACCCGTCCGACCCGAGGACGCTCGTGGGGCCGATGATCGACTCGAGAAACGCCGATCGCCTGGAATCGTGGGTTGCGGACGCGCGCAGGTCCGGGGCCAAATCCGTCCTGGAGGGGCGTCGCGAGGGGAACGTTCTCGCTCCCATGATCCTCAAGGATGTCTCGCCGGATCAGAAGATCGCGAAAGAGGAGGCCTTCGGCCCTGTCGCCGCGATCGAGCGGTTCAAGTCGGTCGACGACGCGATCGAGCAGGCGAACCGGTCGCGCTTCGGCCTGCAGGCCGGCGTGTTCGCGGCGGACGAGGCCTTCATCCGCCGCGCGTCGAGCGATCTCGAGGTGGGCGGCGTCATCATCAACGAAGTGCCGACGTTCCGCGTGGATCACATGCCCTACGGC
>CAYZKI010000093.1:3391-5963 GCA_964478745.1 uncultured Bacteriovoracaceae bacterium | reverse complement strand
CCCTACGGCGGCGTGAAGGATTCGGGGATCGGGCGCGAGGGCGTTCGCTACGCCATGGAAGAATTCTGCGATCGCAAGACGATCGTCAGCTGGAAGGGATGAGGAAGATGAGCACTCCGATTTCGGGCAACGAACGGCAGCTGGAGCTCGACTCCCACGACCTGCAGAGGATGGGCTACGCGCAGGAGCTCTTCCGGCAGATGGGCGGATTCTCCAACTTCGCAGTGAGCTTCTCGGTCATTTCGATCCTGACCGGAGCGACCCAGCTCTACGGCTACGGACTGAGCCACGGCGGGCCCCTGCAGATGAGCCTGGGCTGGGGCGTGGTCTCGTTCTTCACCCTGATGGTGGCGCTGTCGATGGCCGAGCTCGCGAGCGCGTACCCGACCGCGGGCGCCCTCTATCATTGGGCGCACGTGCTCGGTGGAAGGACGCTGGGCTGGTTCACCGCGTGCTTCAATGCCGTCGGGCAGTTCGCGATCCTCGCCGGGATCGACTACGGGCTCACGGTGCTGCTGGTCGGACTGCTCGGCTGGGAGCCGACCCGCCTGACCCTGACTCTGACCTACGCGGCCCTGCTTTTCAGCCACGCGGCGCTGAATCATGTCGGCATCCGCGTCGTGGCCTGGTTGAACGCGTTTTCGGCCTGGTACCACATCGTGGTCGTCGCGCTAGTCGTGGGGGCGCTTTTCGCCACGGGCTTCACGCAGCCCGTGGCCTTCCTCGCGGAGACCCATCATCCCGAGGGCATGGGTTTGGGCTACAGCTTCGTGGTCGGCCTTCTCCTCGCGCAGTGGACGATGACCGGTTACGACGCCTCGGCGCATGTAACGGAGGAAACCGTCGACCCGCGCAGGAACGCGCCTTGGGGCATCTTCCTCGCTGTGGCGATCTCGATCGCCGCGGGCTGGATCATGCTCTGCGCGGTCACGCTCTCGATCACCGATCTTCCCAGGATGGCCGCTTCCGGCGACCAGGCCTTCACGCTCATCATGAAGGACCGGCTGGGGGAGCTCGGCGGGACGGCGATCGTGTCGCTGGTCCTCGGCGCCATGTGGCTCTGCGGCCTGGCCGGAATGACCTCGGCTTCGCGGATGGTGTACGCGTTCGCGCGCGACGGGGGGCTCCCCGCGTCGAGGACCTGGGCGAAGGTCTCGCCGCGCTTCCGCACGCCGTCGAACGCGATCTGGGGCCTGGCCGCGCTCGCCCTCCTGCTGGCGGTCTCGGTCCAGGTCTACAGCGCCGTGGTTTCCATCGCCACGATCGCGCTCTACATCTCCTACGGCCTCCCCATCTTCGTCCGATGCCTGCGCCGCTTTCGCGGGCTGAAGGACACCCCGGGCCCCTGGAGCCTGGGGCGTTGGAGCCAGCCCGTGGCGATCGTGGCTTCCGTCTGGGTGACGTTCATCTGCGTGGTCTTCGTTCTCCCGCCGAACGACCAGGCGGGCATCGCGATGGGGGTCGTCATCCTGAGTCTGCTCGCGCTCTGGTTCTTCAGGGCGAAGGCGCGCTTCCAAGGTCCCAAGCTTGAGAGAATCTGAGCTCCGCTTCACGCGAAGGAACTTCCTGAGGCTCGGCCTTCTCGGTGCCGGGGCGACGATGCTCCCTCTGGGGCTGTCGCTCGGCGCCTGTGCCGGACCAGGCAAGAGGAGCGCAACGGGCCTGGCGAAAGAGGTTTCCTCGGGCGCCGGGAGTCTGCTTCCTGTGCGGGAGCTGTCGGACCTCTCGGACTCGGGCGCGTTCAGCGGCGACGAGTTTCTCGCTCCTCACCAGGCGCTCTGGGACAAGGCGGGATTCATCGCCGCGCGAGGCGGTTACGCGGGCCTTCCGGTCGAGAAGGTTCCCCTCGTGATCGTGGGCGGGGGGATCAGCGGTCTTACCGCCGCTTACGAGCTGCGGGCCCTCGGCCCGGTCGTTCTCGAGCAGGCCAGCCGCCTCGGGGGGAACTCGAAGGCCGAATCGTGGGAAGGGCTGCCGTTCTCGCTGGGCACCGCGTACATCACGCCGCCGGAGAAGGGCGCGCGCTCGAGCGCGCTGCTCGAGGAGCTCGGGCTTCTCGGAAGGCTTCGCATCGACGAGGGGGCGGACGAGCTCGTCCTCGGGCCTGCGGGCAAGTTGGAGAAAGGCTTCTGGGCGGGCGCGACGGATCCTTCGCGCGCCTCGGAGTTCGCGCGCGCGGCGCGCGTGTTCCGCGAGGTCTGGGAAAACGCGTATCCTGACATACCGGCGGGGAAGGAAAGCGCGGTGGATGCCTCCGAGCTCGCGCGCCTGGACCGGCTGAGCTTCCGCCAGTGGCTCGATCGGAAACTTCCGAAGGCGCACCCGCACGTGAACGAGTTCCTGGAGCAGTACAGCTGGTCTTCGAGCGGGGGAGGGACGCACGAGCTTTCGGCCGCCCAGGCCCTGAATTTCGTGACGGCCGACCTGGGAGGAATCGCGCTTTTCCCGGGAGGGAACTCGGCCATCGCCCAGGCGCTCGCGGAAAGGCTCCTCGCGGCGCTTCCGCCGTCCGGGCTCCGCGTCCGTTCTCTGGTTCTCGACGTGATGCCCGATCCGGAGGGAGTGCGGGTCA
>CAYZKI010000093.1:0-3381 GCA_964478745.1 uncultured Bacteriovoracaceae bacterium | reverse complement strand
TCGAGCGTGCGCCAGATCCTCGCGCGCGCCTGCATCGTCAGCGCGCCGAAGCTCGTCGCCCGGCGCTTGCTCGACCGCGCCTCCGAGGCGGACGCGGCGCTCGGCGCGCAGCTTCAGGCCATGGCGCGGCTCCGCTACCGCGCCTACGTGGTCACGAACGTCCTGCTCTCGAAGCCCGTTCGATCGCCGTCGGCGGAGCTGATGGTGCTCCGGGGCAGGGCGCCTCGCGCCGGTGAACGCCGGCCCTTCACGGATCTCATCTTCGCGGCATGGGCGGGCGGCGATCGTGCCGAGCGCTCCGCGCTGACGTTCTACCGGTGCATGCCCTACGCCGAGGCGCGGCGCGAGCTGCTCGGCGAGGGTGCTCATGCGCGCATCCACTCGGAGTTCGAGAACGCGCTTCCGCCGATCCTTCAGGCGCTGGGAATCCCCCGCGCGGAAGTCGCGGCGATCCGGCACGCGCGCTGGGGGCACGCGATTCCGCTCGGCGAGCCCGGCCTCATCGCCTCGGGGACGCTCGAACGCGCCGCGCGGCCGATCGGGGGTCGCATCTTCTTCGCCGAGCAGGACAACTGGGCGAATCCCTGCTTCGAGAGCGCCGCGGGCGCCGCGTTCCGTGCGGCCGATGCCGTTCGTGGCGCGCTGGCGTAAACGCCCGGCTCAGCCCGCTTTCCTGGCGGAGGCGGGGCCGGGCTCGAGCTTCCCGTGCTCCCAGGACCGCTCCCTGAGGTGCCAGAACTCGCCCTGCTCGACTTCCACGCGCAACAGCGCGAGGTCAGGCGAGTCGACGCCCTCGGGGAACCAGGATTCCGCTTCGGGGACCCAGAGTTGACGGATCTTCTCGCGGTCGCGCACGAGCTCGGCGCGGCCGGATACGGACACGTAGCAGCTTCCCCGCGGATCGCCGTAGCCCAAGTTCACCCGCGCATCGTTCCCGAGCTCTGCGATCTTCGGAGAGTCTTTTCCCGTAAAGAACCAGAGGTATGGGTCATCATCAACTGAAAGAGTGGACATCGGGCGACTCCGGAGACTTCCGTCGGAATCTCTCGTCGTCAGCATCGCGACCTTCACGTCGCGGACGAGCTCCTTGAGTTTCTGAATATCGGTCCTGGTGTCGGTCATGGTCGGCTCCTCGCTTGCACAGGTCCTGCTTCTGGAGGGGCAACCCACGTGCCAGAAGGCTTGACGCGTCGAGGAAGATTCATTATAACGCGTAGCGTCACAACAACGAGGTCATGCGGCAGATCTCGTCCGGAGCGCAGATGATGCAGATCAATTCGCAGTCGCTCGTCAGCGGGGAATCCCTTCCTCCTGCGGACGCCCGTGCCGAAACCTTCGTTCGTATCGAGGACAAGTTCCTCATCCCCCGTGAAAGAAGCCTCGAGCTCTTCGAGCTGCTCGAATCGAATCTGGAACCCTCCTACCCTCAGGCCGGAACCCAGTTCAACCTGATCGAGTCGCTCTACTTCGATACCGAGAACCTCGACGTTTTCCGGAGCCACTTCCAGCAGCTGGAATCGCGCTTCAAGATGCGCATCCGCCGTTACGCGACGAACGGCGAGTGGAAGGACGACGCGGTCCATCTGGAGCTGAAGGCCAAGGAGATGGGCGTCTCGAAGAAAGCCCGCTTCAAGATCGGGCCGACCGAGTGCTCGATTCTCTCGCTCGGCCAGCGCATTCCGCTGAGCCTCGAGCTCGTCCGCAGGAACCAGAAGCTCGGGGCGCTGACCCTGCTGAAGCGCATGTCGCGCATCAATTCCCTCGTCTCGCGCCTGAGCCTCCGCCCGCAGGGGCGCATCACCTATCTTCGCCGCGCGTACGAGAGAGACAATCTGCGGGTCACCGTGGACGACCAGATCCGGTACCAGATCCTGGCTCCGACGCCCGCGAGCACCCGGGAGGAGATCCTCGGCGCCCCGATCTGGGGCACGGCGCAGGCCATGCGCTCGGGCTTCCGGAAGCAGGATCACCTGATCCTCGAGGTGAAGCACCGAGGTCAGATCCCGGAATGGGTCACGCGCTTCACCGAGTCGGTCGGGACGCAGAAAACCAGCTTTTCCAAGTATTGCTTCGCCATCTCGGACCACCTCAGCGAGGCGAGCGAACGGATGGCTCCGGGGTTGGTCCTTGGGCAGGCCGCGATCCAGCAGCAGGTCAGGGCGTAGGGATGAATCCAGGCACCGCGCAGTTTCTCGGAATGACGATGGCCTCGGGCGACATCTCCCTCCTTCGGGCGATGCAGCTTCTCGTTCACTCGGTCGGCCTCGGTCTGATCCTCATGCTGCTCACCGCCTGGGGAACGGGGCAGGTGGCCCGCCGCTTCCCCGGCGAGACCGAGGAGAAGATCAGCTCGGCCGAGATCATCCTCGGTTCCGCGAACGTCCTGTTCCTGTGTTTCGGGATGAGCGGCGTGATGCTGCTCGTGAACAACAACCTGGCGCGCGCCTTCGCCATCGGTGCCGCGATCGCCCTGGTGCGCTTCCGCATCAAGGTGAACGCGAAGACCCTGAGCATGGCGCTATTCTACGGCGTGCTCGTGGGGATGGCCTGCGGGGTCGATCAGGTGGAGATCGCCTGGGGGATCACGCTGGCCTTCGGCCTGCTCGAGGCGCTCGTGATCGGGATCGCGTCGCTGGTCGACCGCCATCCGAAAGCGCTTCGCCGCTGACGGGCGGGCCCGTCAGGGCTCGAAGCCGCAGAGCTTCTTGATCCGCTTGCGGTAGAGCTTGAGATCGCCGTTCTGCTGGATGTGCGGCGCGCCCCAGAAGTAGAGATGCGTGCCGTGCAGCTTCAGGTTGAAGACCGTGTCGCCCCGGCGGTAGTCGAAGCGCCCGTTCTCGTAAGGGGCGTTGCTGTCGATGTAGGTGATCCGGTACCCGTCCGAGGTGGGCTCCATGCCGGTGATCAGTATGCCGTGGATCTCGTCGAGCGAGCCCTCGGAGCGGATCACGATGAATGTGATCTCCTTGTCGACCTCGACGCGCTTGTGGAGCTCGTTCATGGTCTTCTCGAACCGCTCGGCGGAGATCTTCTTGTCGCGGATGGCGTAGATCCATTTCATCTCGGCGAAGATCTCCCAGAGCTCCCAGCGGGCCAAGTACTTCTCGAAGGTCTTGTACCAGTCGCCTGTGAACTGCTCGAGATCCCGGTAGCCCGGGACGCTCGTGACCTCCTTGTTCTGCGCGATCGACTCGACGATCTTGCGCACCTCTCTCTCGGTCGTCGGCTTCGGGAGGTCCGGGCGGAAGATGGTGAGGTAGAGCGCCGAGCGCTGAAGCCGCGCGTGCCACCAGCAGGAGCCGATGCTGAGCGGCCCCGACGGGTTCTGGAAGACGAGGCGGTTTTCCCCGCGATGGGCTTCCTCCCGGAAGTTCTCGAAGT
>CAYZKI010000092.1:343-10368 GCA_964478745.1 uncultured Bacteriovoracaceae bacterium | reverse complement strand
GCCGATGGCCGGGATTGAACCGGCGACCTACGCTTTACGAAAGCGTTGCTCTACCACTGAGCTACATCGGCACCCGTGAAAGACGAGAGTTCTGGTATAAACGGGCCGGAAGCCGAGGGCAAGAGGGGAAAGAAGGGGAACGGGCGAGAAAAATGGGAGAGATCCGTCGAAAAGTCCAGGTTTGGGTGGTTTCAGCCGACGGCTTGATCCTGCTGCTATGTACGAATGCCTCCCGCCACAGCTTCTGGCAGCCGGTCACCGGCTCGGTGGAAGCGGGAGAGGACTTCCCGGCCGCCGCCACCCGAGAGGCTTTCGAGGAAACGAGGCTTCCTCGGCTGAGCGCGCCGGTTTCGCTTGATTACGAATTTCAATTCGAAAGTCACGGCACCAGAAATCATGAAAAAGTTTTTTACGTCCTCACCCCCGAGATCGCCGGCGAATGCAAGGTGCATCTTGATCCCAACGAACATTCGCAGATGAAATGGGTGGGCGCGAGAGAAGCCGCGACGCTTCTCAAGTTCGAATCGAATCGCGAAGCGCTCAGACGCTTGACAGCTTCTTCGATCGCGTCCATCATCCGTGCCTGATCCAGCCAGTTCGGCTGGAAAAACCTACAACAAAAAATTTCGACGAGAGTCGAGAACACTGATTCAAAAGCCTATAGGGATAAGGTTGAGATGAACAAAGCTGATTTGATCGAAGCAGTCGCAAAGAACACCCGCCTCACGAAAGTTGACGTCGAGTTGACGATCAACTCCGTGCTCGACACCATCAAGAAGCACGTGAAGAAGGGCGACGACGTCACTCTGATCGGGTTCGGAACTTTCACCCGCTCGAAGCGCAAGGCGCGCGCGGGCCGCAATCCTCAGACCGGCAAAGAGATCAAGATCCCGGCGATGGTGGTTCCGAAGTTCCGCGCCGGCCGCGAGTTCAAGGACGCGCTGAAGTAAGAGTCCCGATCCCTGTTCTTTTGCAGAGGCCCGCTCCGGTTCGCCCGGGGCGGGCCTTTTGCTTTTCCCGGGCTCCGAAAACTGTCGAACCTCTGGACACCTGCTCTCGTGTGTCTCAGTTGCCACACCCGCCACGGCCGGATTTCACCTGTGATTCCAGGGTCTTGATCCCTGTGTCACGTGGCACCTGCGTTGCAGAATACACACCCTGTAGGCCGCAGAGATTGGGGCGGTAATGGAGTAGTGGTTATGAAGAAGCGAAATGTTGTTCTGGTTCTTGTCGCTGGATTGAGCATCTCTTCGTTCGCTTTCGCGAGCGAGGAAGTTCTTTCGTTCAAAGCGGAGCGCACCGGCGAGCAGTCGATCAGCGAAACTCCCTGCCTGGCTCAGACCGCGGCGATGAACGAGAAGCTCGAAGCGCTGAAGTCGGCGGGAGGGACGAGCCGTCCTCCGGTTCTCACTCGCAAGGCTGCCAGCGCCAAGTCGTCCTTGGCGCAGTAAGCCCGCTCAGCCCGTTTTCGAGCGGCGGAAACTCCCGCGGCGCGCGCTCTTGCCCGCGCGCCCGGACGGAGTGTTTCCGCGCTCAGCGCTTTCCGTTCAATTCCTGAATCAAAGCTTTCAGCTTCTGGCGCTCGGAGGACAGGATCTGCTCGTCCTTCTGCTTGCCGTTGGAGGGCGCGCCGTGCGCGCCGCGCTCTTCGCCCAGAGTCTTGTTCGTCCAGTGCTTTACCTGCCCGACCAGGTCCATCCGCTCCGCGTGCGAGATCTGCGTCTTTACCTGATCCGAGATGGTCTGCCCCTTCCACGTCACCACGTGGCCCAGGACGAGGACGATCGCGGCGAACAGCCCCAGCTTGATCGCCCAGCCGATGAGCCTAAGCATTGCCCGCCTCGACAGCAGTGTGAGGAAGGATCCAGGTCTGGACCGGGATCGTCACTCCGCGATGCAGGTGCAGATACGTGCGGTGGATGATCATGGAGCCGAGATCGATGATCTTCTGGACCTGCCGGGCCTCGAGCTTCCTCGGCGGCGAAATGAGCACGTCGAGCGCCTTCTCGTTCGCGAGCTTGCTCGCCGTGCGGGCGGCGATGAGGTTCCCGAGCTCCGCGTAGACCGAAGAATCCAGGCCTTTGTCGACGAGGACCATCAGGAGGCCCCTCACGTCGCCCATGAAGCTGTAGGCCATGACTTCCATGTCCACGAGATCCGTGTTGCTGGCGAGGATCTCGTGGCTCAGGTGAACTTCACCGAGATGATAGAACGGGAGCGCTTCCGGCAGCGCCGATTCGAGGTCCGACAGAGTCTTGATTTCCTGATCGAGCATTCCTTGCTCTCCTTCTGATTCTTATCTGGCCGCGCTGTGCGTGGCGCGAGGGGTGGGGATCATGTCGTCCGAGAACGCGCGCTCCACCGACTTGATCACGTCGGAGGCGCTGAAGGGCTTCAGCACGTAGTCGCGCACGCCGACGTTGATGGCTTCCATCATCAGATTCTCCTGGGCCATCGCGGAGACGACGATGATGCGCGCCTCCTTGTCCTTGGCGAGAATCTTGCGGGCGGCGTCGATACCGCTCATCTCGGGCATGACCACATCCATGGTGACCAGCGCGGGGCGCAGGCGGAAGTACTGATCGACGGCCTGCTGGCCGTTGGCGGCCTCGCCGACGACGGTATAGCCCGCCTCGGTGAGGATCTCGATCAGAGTCTTCCTGACAAACTCGACATCGTCGACGACTAGGACAGTACGAGCCATGTACACCCCGCGAGTAGAATTTTCTCAGGCGCGGGGATGCCCGTCAACTCGACTCGGATACGACCTTCTCGATCTGGACGGTCTCGATGTGGCGCTGGGTGGCCCTGCGTATGGTGAACTTGAACTGGCCCGCCGGCGTGGTGAAGAACAGCTCGTCCCGGGTCTCGGGTATCCGCCCGAACTGCTGGAGCAGGAAGCCGCTCAGGGTCTCGTATTCGCCTTCGGGCAGGTCGACCCCAAGCTTTTCATTGATTTGCGCGACCGCCATGCGCGCCTGGACGAGCCAGCTGCGCTCGGAAAGCTCCTTGTACGGCGCCGATTCAGGGTCGTCGTACTCGTCGCTGATCTCGCCGACGATCTCCTCGACCACGTCCTCGAACGTCAAAATACCGACGGCGCCGCCGTGCTCGTCGACGACCACCACCATCTCGTTGTCCTCGCGGCGCATGTCCAGGAGGAGGTCGTAGAGAGCCTGGGTCTCGGGCACGTAGTGCGCGGCGGTCACGTAGTAGCGCAGGGCCTGGTCGAGGTCGGTCGCCGCGAAGAGGTCCGCGGCCTCGAGGACGCCGACGATGTTGTCGATGCGCTCGGAATACACCGGCATGCGCGAGTGACGGTGGCGCTCGAACATGTCAAGCGCCTCGCGGACGGTGCTCGTCTCCTCGATGGCTTCCACGCGGACCAGGGGAATGAGAGCGTGCTTCGCTTCGGAGTCCTTGAAGTCGAAGATGCGCTTGATCATGCGCTTCTCGCTGCTCTTCAGCTCGGACTCGCTCTTGCTGTAGGAAAGGAGCGACCGCAGCTCGTCGCGCGTGGAGCGGGAGCGCCCCGAGATCATCTCCTCGATGGGGCCGACGATCTTGGAGAGCTTCGAGGTGTAGGTCGAGATCACGCGCGTGATCGGGTAGAGCGCCAGGTAGGTCCAATGGATCGGGTAAGCGACCTTCGCGGCCAGGTGGTTGGCGTAGCGCTGGAAAATGGTCTTCGGCGTGAGCTCCCCGAGGAGCACCACGAGAGGGGAGGTGATCACGACGGCCAGCAGATCCGCCATGGCGAGCTTCCGCTCGAGGAGGAAGAGCGCGATCAGCGCCGATAGCGTGACCATGCACAGGTTCGTCATCACCAGCGTCGTGGAGAAGATCCTCTCCGGATGGCTGGCGAGCTCGAGAGCGAGCTTGGGGCCCCGATGGCCGAGCTTGGCGAGCTTCTTGAGCTGCATCTTGTCCGCCGACAGCAGGGCGAGCTCCGACCCCGAGTAAAAGCCTTCGACAATCAGCAGGACGGGAACGAGGGTGAGGAGGTGCCAGATGGTGAAGCTCATTCGTGCTCCTCATGCTCGAGGATGTCCTCGAAGAGCGCGTCGAGGACGTCGCTCATCGTGACGATGCCCATCGCGTTCCCGGTCGGCCCCTGCACCACGGCCAGGTGGGTCTTCTGCTGCTTGAATCGGCGGAAAAGCGCGTTGAGCCTGAGGTTGGGCGGCACGAGCAGCGGCTTTCGCATGATCGAGCTCACGGCGAGGCCGAGCAGCTCGGGCTCGAGCTTCGCCCTGAGCAGGTCCTTCGAGTAGATGACGCCCACGACCTGACGCCGGTCGGCGGACGTGACGGGAATGCGGGAGTAGCGCTGGTTTCTAAGCGCCGCGAGCGCTCCTTTGAGGGTGGTCGCGACTGGAAGCGACTGGACCTGGTAAAGCGGGGTCATCACGTCCGAGACGGGCGTATCGTCGAGATCGAAGACGTTGCGGATCAGCTCGAGCTCGGTCTCGTGGATGGCCCCTTCGCGGTGGCCCTCTTCGACCATCATCAGGAACTCGGATTCCGTGAGCCCCTCCCGGGTGGAGTGGTGGGGGCGCTGCTCGGAGCCGGTGAGCCGCGAAAGGAGATTGAGGTAGCGGCGCAGGAGTTTTCGGATCGGCTTGGTGCCGTCGTAGAGCAGGGACATCGGCGTCGCCGCGAGCGTCGCGATCAGCTGATTGGCCCGGGTGGCCACGACCTTCGGGGTGAGCTCCCCGATGAAGAGCACGAGCGGAGTGGTGATCGCGATTCCCATGAGGGTGTGGATCGCCCAAGGGGGAACGCCGGAAAGGAACGCTGGCAGGGGAAAGTCGCTCTGGGAAACCGCGGCGGCGATCAGGGCCGAAAGAGCAATGTTGACCGGTTCGTTTACGATGAGGACGGTGATCAGCAGTCCGCCCGGATCAGAAAGGAGGCCCTTGATCTTTCTGTGCTGGTTCCTGAGGCGCTCTTTCAGCGAGCGGAGCTGGAAGCGCGAGAGGCTAAAGAGGGAAACTTCAGCGGCGGAAGAGAAGGCTGACACGCCAAGCAGGCCGACGCAGATCAGCGTTTCCAGGGGGGACACTGATTAACGGTGATGGAAAACCGTCGTGATGTCAATTACTTAGGATTCGCCTCCAAGCCTCCTTTCAGATGGGCTTCAAGGCCTCCATAATGCCTTAACGCTATAAAATCAAATACTTAGAGCATGTAATATTCGCAACAAAATTTGACCACGTTGCTCAACTACCGTAGACTTTAGGATACTTGGAATTATGCGGTACGTAAGTGGCACTTGGCTCATCCTAGCCTTCGGGCTTTCGTTTACAGCCACGGGATGCAAGCTCAGCTTGGTCCGCGACGCCGCTTTGTCTTCAGGCGTGACTTCGACGACTGCTCCCGGCGCGACCACCACCACGACCACCACGACGACGACCACCACACTTCCGATCTCTCAGCTCGTATTCACGTCGTCCGCGCAATCGCTGGCCGCAGGGGCTTGTTCCGCCAGCGCCACGATCGAGTCCCGGAACTCCGGCGGGGCAGCGACGGCGGCCTCTTCCGCGATCACCATTTCGCTCAGCGCGACGGCTGGAATGGGCGCCACCTTCTACAGTGACTCCGGATGCAACACCGTGATCACCCAGGTCTCGATCGGGGTGAGCCAGAGCACGGCGTCTTTCTTCTTCAGGGCGACCAAGGCCGGCACGGTCACGCTCACGGGTGATGATGGCAACCCGGCCGTGACCAACGCGAGCCAGGATCAGACGATCTCGGCGACTACCGCCTCGAAGCTGCTTTTCACGGTGCAACCGTCGTCGTCGGCCACGGCGGGAACGGCCTTCGGGCAGCAGCCCACTGTCTCCGTGGCCGATACGTACGACAACGTGGTCAACTCCGCGACGGACGCGATCACTCTCGGGGCGTACACTGACTCGACCTGCAGCACGGCGGCGGCCACGAACATCACTGCCACCACGAATCCGGTTTCCGCGAACGGGACCACGGGCAGCGCGGCCTTCGCCGGCGTTACCTACACGAAGGCGCTCACCATCTACCTCAAGGCGACAGCGGGCGCCCTGACCGGCTGCTCCTCTTCGATCGCGGTGAGCCCGAGCACGGCGTACAAGCTCGGGATGGCCACGCAGGTCCTGCAGACGGGCAGCGTGGCAGGTACCGCTTTCACCCAGCAGCCCGAGGTGGAAGTCCGCGACCAGTATGACAACCGGGTGACGACGGGATCCCACTCGATCGACATGTTCGGCCGCGTATACGACCGCACCGACTCGAGCTGTTCGTCCTCCAATAGCGGAAACCTCACGACGGACGTGGATCCGATCGCCAGTGCCGCCGGGCTTTCCAGCTTCACCGGAACCACCGCGTATCGCGCGGGTGAATGGAGAATGCGGTTCTATACGACCGGGCTGACCACCAACTCGGTCTGCAGCACCTATTTCGTCGTCGCTCCCGGCGCTCCGATGATCGCGTACCTCACGGGCCCGTCGGAAGTCGTCCAGTCCGAGTGCGCGCCGATCCGGATCTCCGTCCGCGACAATCACCGAAACCCGGTCGCTCCTTCGACGACTTCGTCCACGGCGCTCGCGATCAGCGCGTCGGCGGGGACTTTCTACTCGGACGCCGCCTGCACCCTGGGCAACGAGATCACGAGCGCCTCGATTGCCGCGAACCAGACCTACACCACGGTCTACTACAAGGACACGAGCGCGCCGCCGGTTCTCCGAACCCTGACCCTCGATGGAACCGCCGCCAGCCTCGGCACCCATGCGATGAACGTCAAGACGGTCGCCGCGTACGCCTCGGACTTCATGGTGTCGGTCAACGGCCACACCGCGTGCGCCGTGCTGAACGGTGGCGTCAAGTGCTGGGGCGAGGGAGCGGGAGGCCAGCTCGGGGACGGGGCGTCGGTGACGAGCTTCGAGCCCGTGACGACTTTCCCGGAGGGCTCTGGAGTGATCAAAGTCGGAGTCGGCGACGAGCACGCCTGCGCTCTGTTCAGCGCCGGGAACATCATGTGCTGGGGACAGGGAGGGCAGGGGCAGATCGGCGACGGCACCGGTGCCAACCGGTCCACGCCTCGGGCCGTACGGAACCCCGCGAATACGGCGGACCTTTCGGGTGCCACCGATCTTTCGGTCGGCCAGCTGCACGCGTGCGCCGTGGTCTCCGGCGCCGTCTGGTGCTGGGGCTACAACCAGTTTCGCGAGCTCGGAGACCCGACGTTCACCTTGAGCGCCTCCATGCTGCCTCGCGTGGCGATCGCGTCGGGTGCGACGCGGGTCGCGGCGTCCTACGGCCACTCCTGCGCCGTCGTCGACGGGGGAGCGCAGTGCTGGGGAAGCGGAGCCGCGGGCCGCCTGGGTAACGGCGACACCTTGCAGAGAACTTCCCCGACGAACGTGACCGGGCTCGAACCCGGTACCGCAGCGGGGGTGACGGAGATCTCGACCGGATCGAACTTCACGTGCGCGCTGGTAAGCTCGGTTCCCCACTGCTGGGGCTATGACGGGTACGGCGCGATCGGGGTGCCGGCCTCGACGAGCGACGTGCTCACTCCCTACGCGATCTCGTCGATCACGGATGCGACACAGATCTCGGCGAACGGGCTCCATGTCTGCGTCCGGCGCGCGGACGGCAGCGCCTCCTGCTGGGGCCGCGGCGACCACGGGCAGCTGGCGCGCGGCTCGAACACGCACGCGGGCACCCCGATCACTCCGACCGGGTTCGGCGCCGGTACCGGTGTCTCGTATGTCGCCGCGGGCTTCGACATCAACACCGAGGGATACACCTGCTTCGTCCAGAAGGGCGGGATCTACTGCGCGGGCGACAACCGGCACGGGCTCTTCGGCGACCTGACCTGGAGCAACTCCAACCTCGCGGTTCCGTCGTACTCCCTGTACTGACGGACTCTAGAAGCGCGCGGCCCCCGGAAGCGTCTCCGCTCCCGAGGGCCGTGGCTGATACGATTGTCCGAACTTCGTTACGCGACGTTGTCGAGGCCGGCGCCGCCCGCGGCCACCTTGCCGCGCTTACTGCTGGAGCGCGGAGTGGATGCCGCCGGAGGAGCCGTGCGCTTCGTGGTCAGGCCCGGGAGCTTCCCGGTCAGCACCACTTCGAGCACTTCGTCGATCGTCTTCACCGGGACGAAGGTGAGCACGTTCCGGAACTCTTCCGGGATGTCCTCGAGGTCCTTCTTGTTCTTGTCCGGGATGATGATCGTGCGGATGCCGTGTCTCATCGCCGCGAGGGCCTTCTCCTTCAAGCCGCCGATCGGGAGCACGCGGCCGGTCAGGGTGATCTCACCCGTCATGGCGACGTCCTTGCGGATCGGGACGTTCGTGAGCTTCGAGATCATCGCCGATGCCATCGTGATGCCCGCGCTTGGCCCGTCTTTCGGGACGGCGCCGGCGGGGAAGTGCACGTGCATGTCGATCTTCTCGAACAGGTCCTCGTCGATGCCGAAGTCCTTCGCGCGGGAGCGGATGAGGCCGAGGGCCGCCTGACCCGATTCCTTCATCACGTCGCCGAGCTGGCCGGTCAGGATGAGGCCGCCCTTGCCCTTCATCGTCGTGGTTTCCACGTAGAGGATCTCTCCGCCCACGGAAGTCCACGCGAGCCCGGTGGCGACTCCGACCTGGTCCTTTTCCTGCTCTTCTTCACGGATGAAGGGAGCCGGGCCAAGGAACTTGTAGACGAGCTCCTTGTCGACCACGGTCTTCTCGGTCTTGCCTTCGGCCACGAAACGCGCCGTCTTGCGGCAGACCGTCGCCATGTAGCGCTCGAGATTACGCAGGCCCGCCTCGCGGGTGTACTGCGAGACGATGGTCTTCACGGCTTCGTCGGTGATCTCGATCTGAGCCGGCTTCAAGCCGTTCTCGGTGGTCTGCTTCGGGATGAGATACTTGCGGGAGATGAAGTACTTCTCCTCTTCCGTGTATCCGGCGAGCTGGATCACTTCCATGCGGTCGCGGAGCGCCGAAGGGATGTTCTCCAGGACGTTACAGGTAGCGATGAACATCACGTTGCTCAGGTCGAACGGGACGTTCAGGTAATGGTCGCGGAAGCTGTAGTTCTGCTCCGGATCGAGAACCTCGAGGAGCGCCGCCGACGGATCGCCGCGGAAGTCGCTGCCGAGCTTGTCGATCTCGTCGAGGACGAAGATCGGGTTGTTCGTCCCGGCCTGCTTGAGGCCCTGGATGACGCGGCCCGGGAGAGCGCCGACGTAGGTACGGCGATGTCCGCGGATTTCCGCCTCGTCCTTCACCCCGCCGAGCGACACGCGAACGAATTCGCGGCCCATGGCGCGAGCGATCGAGCGGCCGAGCGAGGTCTTGCCGACGCCGGGAGGTCCGGAGAAGCACAGGATCGGGCCTTTCATCTTCTCTCGGAGCTTGCGTACCGCCAGGTACTCCAAGATGCGCTCCTTGATCTTCGACAGATTATAATGATCCTCGTCGAGGATCGCCTTCGCGCGGGAGAGGTCGAGGTTGTCGACCGTGCTCTTGGTCCACGGAGTCTCGATGATCCAGTCGATATAGGTACGGAGCATCGAGGCTTCGGAGGTGTCCGGGTGCATGCGCTCGAGACGGCCCAGCTGCTTGAGGGCTTCCTGCTCGACTTCCGGAGGCATCTTGCAGGCCGCGACCTTCTCGCGGAGCTCCTGCATCTCCTCGCCCTTCTGATCGTTGTCGCCGAGCTCGTTCTTGATCGCGCGGATCTGCTCGCGGAGGAAGTACTCCTTCTGCGACTTGGTCATCTCTTCCTTGGCGGAAGAGCGGATCTTCGCCTGGATCGAGAGGACCTCGATTTCCTTGCCGAGGATGTCGTGGATCTTCTTGAGGCGCTCGACCGAGTCGAACGTTTCAAGGATGCCCTGCGCGTCGGAGACCTTCAGCCCGAGGTTCGAGGCGACGAGGTCGGCGAGACGGCCCGGATCGGTGATGTCGTCGAGGACCATCATGATGTCGGGGGAGAGGACCTTGCCCAGGTTGATCACGCGCTCGACCTGCTCGCGAACGGTGCGCATC
>CAYZKI010000092.1:0-333 GCA_964478745.1 uncultured Bacteriovoracaceae bacterium | reverse complement strand
CACTCGCTCGATCTTCACCTCGTAGAAAGGTTGGGTCTGGCTGAAGTCCTGGATCTTCGCCTTGCACAGGCCTTGCGTCAGAATCTTGATTCTGCCGTCTGGGAGCTTGCGCATGCGCATGACCATGGCGACGGTGCCGGTCTTGTAGATCGCATCCGGAGCCGGGTGCTCATCGCTGATGTCCTTCTGGGACGCCAGGAGGATGAGCCTGTCGGAGCGCGCAAGGCTCTCTTCGACGCTTTTGATCGAGGAGTCGCGGCCAACGAACAGCGGGATGATCATGTAGGGGAAAACAACGATGTCGCGGACGGGCAGAAGAGGAAGGGTTTCTGG
>CAYZKI010000091.1:0-10426 GCA_964478745.1 uncultured Bacteriovoracaceae bacterium | reverse complement strand
ACTTCAGCATCGGCGCTCTCTTCGGTGACGGCGCGGCTCGCGTGCGGCTCAATGTCGGCCCGAACGGAAACGAGGATCGCCTTCAGGTATCGCACGATCTCTATACCCGGATCGGAGCGGGGACCGGTCTGGACATGCGCACCACGATCATGGCGCGCCCCTGGATGAGCGTCTACGTGCGTGGCGGGGTCGAGTCCTGGCAAGGGGTGAACGGCAAGATCTCGTACTCTTACGGCGCAGGCGTCGCCTTCGACGACCAGGACATCAAGCTGCTCTTCGCTTTCCGTTAGGCCGTTCTGGCATGTAGAATCGAGGGATGAGGGAACGCCTCGCCCTTTTGTCGTTCTTTGCCGCCGTGAGCCTGCTTCCGAGCGCTCGCGCGGCCGAGCTCGGCCAGCAGCCCGCGTCCAAGACCGGGGATTGCTTGACCTGCAGCGATTCCGCTCCCGCGCCGAAGCTGCCGGGGGAGGTCACGGAGTGTCTTCCCCTGGGGCCGGGCGAATGGAAGATCGTTTCCACGCGCAACCCGCATCCGGTCGCGAAGAACTGGGGCGCGAGCGGCACCACCGAGTTCCAAGTTCACCATCGGGTCACCCGCCTGAAGGAGCCGCATCCGGAGACCGGCAAGCCCTACTTCGATTTCGAGATTCCGATCCGTTTCGTGCGCCCGCGGGTGGGCGACGCGCCTGCCACGCGGCTCGAGCCGGAGGCCGACGCCCGGTTGCGAAGCGAAGCGAATCGGTGCTTCGACCGCGCGTCGCGCTGGCTGCGCGGCCCGGGGGGCGAGCACGTCCGTCTAAGGCTCGCGGAAGAGACCGCCACAGCCGAGTTCCGTACGGTCACCGTCGCGCGTGAAGGGGAGCCGGAATCCCGCGGCAACGCGTACTACTGGATGGCCGGCTGGGAGTGCTCGACCTGGGTCCACGAAACGCTGCATCTGCTCGGCCTCGCCGACGAGTATGAAGAAGACTGGATGGGCTACCTTCTCGATGACGCGGGAAACGTCGTCAAGGAAGTCGATGACCGGCCGAAGCAGCTTCCGCCTGGGGTGAAGTACGTGCCCAAGTATTCCTGCCGCGCTATCGGTCCGTCCGGCTCGGTCATGAAGGATCACTACTCGGCCCTGGGAATGCTGGACGCGTACGCCGACTACCTTCGATGTGTCTGCCGCGGATCGTTTTGCGAGCCGATTCTCCGCGCGTTCGAAGTCAGCCCGAACCCCAATCGATGCAGCGGCCCGGGCCGGAGCGTGATGAAGGAAACCCGCAAGCTGGGATCGTATTCGGAGAATCTGAAGGCCCGATTCAGGGCGGGAACGGGTTTCAGAGAGGAGCTTCCCGGGAAAGGCCCCGGAGGGATCGCCTCCTGGATGCTTCCCGCGAAGGCGACTCCGCCCTCGGACCCGAACTTCACAGCGCTTCTTCCGGCGCACTTCCGGGTGCTGACCCAGCCCGCCGCGTGCGACGAGAAGGTCCGCGACTACCATCAGTGCGCGGCCACGGCCTATGAAACACCAAAGCCCGGGAAGGGTTGCCCGCCGCTGCCTCCCGCCTGCGCGAACGGAAGCATGAAATGGCTCACGCAATGAGGGTTTTCGCATTAACGTTGTTCGCGCTCCTGGTCTTCTGCGGGGAGGCACTCGCCTCGGAGGGCTGGTCTCTGCGTTACACGCGCCGTTCGCCCGACGGGACGTTGGAGAGCGCGGGGCTCGTCGAGAAGGCAGGCGAGCTCGTGCTCGTCGCGAACAGCAACTTCTGGAACGAGGGTCGGCTGCAGGTAGGAATCTGGAAGGCTAGCGCTCGGGGCTCAGGATCGTTCGGCACGTCGCTCGCCGCCCTCAAGGCAGCGGCGAGCGACGCTGCGCAGAAGGGCGCCCCGGCACCGACGGGCCCCGGGGCTGGCGATATCGGCGAGCTCAAGATCGGAGACAAGCGCCTTCTTCCGACGACGGCGCAAGCGTTTCGCGTGATGGAACTCCTGCGCACGCTCGCGGACGATCCGGCATGGAAGGCGACGGACGTCTGGACGCTCGACCGCTCGCGCCTTCCGGCCAAGGGCTGCCGCGACGGCTTCGCGGGAGGGAAGATCTGCGAGAAGCAGCGGTACGGAAGAATCTACGTGCCCGCGCAGGGGTCATAAGCGGCGAGTGCTCGACGGCTGTCGTACATTCGGAGGCGTCAATACAACGACCAGATCTCGAGTCCGTGCACGCCGTCGTCGGCGGTGAAGAAGAGCCGGGTTCCCAGCTCCAGGAAATTCGCAGGGTTCGAGTTTCCGGCGCCCGCCATGAGATCCGCCACCAGGACCGTGCCCGCCGCGGTACCGTCGCTGACCCAGAGCTCGTTTCCGAAAGCGGGATGATTCGCGTAGAAGTACACGCGGCCGCCGAAGGCGTACAGGCTGGATGGGTTCGAGGGCGCGATGCCGGGGCTGATATCCTTCACGAGCGCCGTGCCGCCGGGCGTGCCGTCGGTCCTCCAGAGCTCGTTGCCGTTCGTGCCGTCGTCGGCGGCGAAGAAGACGAAAGCGCCCGCGCGAGTGAAGTGCGCCGGGCCCGAACTTCCGGCGCCCGGATTGATGTCCCTGACCAGGACGGTCCCAGCCGGGGTTCCGTCGCTCTTCCAGAGCTCGGAGCCTTCGAGCGCGGAGCCTATCGCCCGGAGGTAGAGAGTGCTTCCGTCCACGTACAGGAAGCCAGGCGAAGCGGCGGCCCCGCCGGGATTGATATCCTTCAGGAGGGTGGTGCCCGCCGGAGTGCCGTCGGTGACCCAGAGCTCGTGCCCCTCGGCGGAGCTCGTGGCCGTGAAGTAGGCGTTTGAGCCCATGACCATGAGATCCGTCGGACTGCTGTTCCCGACGCCCGCGTAGATATCCTTCAGGAGCACGGTCCCCGCAGTCGAGCCATCGGTCTTCCAGATCTCGCGGCCGTTGGTCGAATCATACGCGGAGAAAAGAAGTACTCCACCGAGGTCGACCAGTCTGCTCGGGGTGCTGCTGCCTGCCCCGAGTGCGATATCCTTCACGAGCACCGTGCCCGCGGCCGTGCCGTCCGACTTCCAGAGCTCCTGGCCTTCGGCGGTCGTGGTCACGTTGAGGTAGAGCGTGGCCCCGATCGCAGTGAAGGTCCCCATCGTCGTTCCGACCCCGCCCGGGGTGATGTCCTTCACGAGCGTCGTTCCGGCGACGGTGCCGTCGGTCTTGAAGAGCTCGAATCCGACGGCCGGGTCGACGGCCGAGAAGTAGATCTCGCTCCCGACTGTCGTTAGATTCTGCGGCGTCGAGGAGATCAGCCCCGGGTTCACGTCGTAAAACAGGGAGGTTCCAGCGGCCGTCCCGTCAGTTGAGCAGATCTCCGATCCGCGGTTAGGGTCGGAGCAGTAGTAGTAAAGGGTCGAGCCGAGCTTCGCGTAGGAAGGAAAGCTGCTCGGAAAGCCCGCCAGGGTCGGTGGGGAAACTGTTTCCACCGGCTGAGTGCCGGCCGTGGTTCCGTCGGTTCTCCACATCGCGTTGCCCGATCCATCGTTCGCCATGAAGTACAGGAAGCCGCCATCGGCCAGGAGCATCGCGACCCCGGAGGAGTCCGAGCCCGGGTTGATGTCCTTGACGAGGGTCGTGCCCGCCGGGGTCCCGTCCGTCCTCCAAAGCTCCCGTCCCGAAGTGCCGTCGCTGGCGGTGAAGAGAAGCTGTGAGCCGAGCACCCGAAGCTGGCTGGGATTCGATGAGCCGCTGCCGGGGAGGATGTCCTTGACCAGCACGGTGCCGGGAGTCGTGCCGTCCGTCACCCAGAGCTCGGCGCCGTTGGTCGCGTCGGTCGCGTTGAAGTAGCCGAGGGCTCCGGAGACAGTGAAGTTCGACGGATAAGAGGCCGGGGCCCCCGGATTGATATCCCGGAGCATGAAGGTTCCGGCTGCCGTTCCGTCTGAGATCCACGGTTCGTGCTGGGTGGTTCCGTCCTGCGCCATGAAGAAGACTTTCGTTCCGAAGGGCTGAAACGCGAGAGGCGAGCCGCTAGCCGCCCCCGGCGCAATGTCCTCCACCAACGACGTGCCCGGGGCCGTGCCATTCGACTTCCAGAGCTCGTAGCCGGTTCCTCCGGAATAGCCTGAGTAGTAGTAAGTTCCGTTGACCTCGATGCCGAACTGGGGTCCCAAGATCATCGCGGCGAGCACCGTAACCGTCGTTCCGTCGCTGAAGTACTGGTTGTTTCCGCCGATGTAAGTGACGCCCGAGCCCAGCTTCGTCAGCAGGTTCGGCCAGGTGCTCGCTGCGCCCGGGGACGTGTCGTCGACGATCGTCGTGCCGGCGGTCGTCCCGTCGCTCCTCCAGAGCTCCTGACCGTTGGCGGTCTGGAATGCCCGGAACGCGATGAGACCGGGGGAGATTTCCTCGAAGTCGCTCGGATTGCCGTTTCCAGCGCCTGCCTCGATGTCTCGGACAAGCACCGTTCCCGCCTCGGTTCCGTCGCTCTTCCAGAGCTCGATGCCCGTGCCGGGCTCGCTGGCGGCGAAGTACAGGATTCCCGCCGACGGGAGGAGAGAGGTCGGATTGGAGGACGCGGTCCCCGGGCTGATGTCCTTCACGAGCGTGGTGCCTGCCGCCGTGCCGTCAGACTTCCACAGCTCCCGTCCGTGCGTAGCGGTGCTTGCCGTGAAATAGACGGTCGAGCCCACCAAGGTGAGCTGGCTCGGCGTCGAGCCAGCCGGGCCGGGGACGATGTCGATCGGGGTCAGCGAGGACCCGTCGAAAACGCAGGGCTCTCCGCCGATGCCTTCCAGGGTGCAGATCAGGAAATGCGTGCCTCCGCCAAGATTGACGCTGAAGGAGAACCCCGCGGGGTGCGGGTTCACGTCTTTCAGCAGCGCAGGCGCGACCGCGAACACGGATTGAGAGCAGGGGCTGGGGGAGGAGACGTTGCCGGCACCGTCGTACGCGGTCACGCGCGCCGAGTAGGTCAGGCCACCCGCGGTGACCGCGAAGTCGTGGCTCGGAGAAGAGCTCCAGGCTGTGGAAACGGGACTTCCCGTGCAGCTCGAGTTGTCGAAGATCTCGATCCGGTAAGGGTTCGTCGCCGCCAGCCCCGCGCCGCCCGAGTCGGTCGCGGCCTGCCATTCGAAGTGAATCGTCGCGGCGAGAAAGGGCGATGTCGGCGCGATCCAGCTTCCGAGAACTGGCGGTTCCAGGTCGAGGCTGAGCGCGGTGCTCAGATTGCGCGAGAGCGCGAGCTTGCAGCCCGAAAGCACGACGGCCGTCGCGCAGGCGAGCGCGAGAAGGGGGAGGGCAGAAATGCGACAAGCGCAAGAAACGCTCCGAATTCCCATACGTACAGCTTGGAGAGCTTCTTTGATTATCCCGCTAACTGGGCAAGAGGGGAATGTGTCGATCGCGAGGTGTGTCTGGCCGGACGCGGGCTGGATCTCGTGCGCCTCAAACAAGAACGCCGCCAGCTCCCGTTGTCACGGAAGAGGCGGCGTTCCGGATATCCTAATCGTGATTCCTACGGTTGCGTTACAGGATCACTTCCATCAGCACGTAGATCACGAGCGTGAGCACGAAGCCCATGTGGATCACGCCCTTCACGGTCGTGATCGGGCCGGTCTTGCCCTTGACTGCGTTCAGCTCGAGCGCGCCCAGGATGGCGAGGAAGAGCACCCACCAGACGGTGAAATTGCTCGTCTCGTCGATGCCGATCGGGAGGTGGCTCGCGGCCCCCATGAAGAACAGCATCGGGATGGAGAACAGCACGTTGTGGCGGGATGCGCAGCCCGCGCGTGCCGCGGCGGCCGCGGCGTTCGGGTTGGCGGCTCCGCCCGTGGCGGTCGCGACGGCATTGGCGATCACGATCTTCTGGTTCGGCCAGATCACGAACCAGACGTTGGCCCACATTGCGATGGCGAGAGCAGCGCCGGTCAGGATCGCCACGCCCCAGCTGCTCGAGAAGACCTGATGCCCGGACTGGTGTCCGCGAATCATCAGGATCAGGAGACCGGTGATGAGCGTGAACATCGCGCCCCAGCGGAACCACCAGAGCGCGCGAGGCACCAGCTTCTGGGTGGCGTTGCTCTTGGTCGCCGCGTCCGTCTCGGCGAAGAACGCGCCTTGGACGAAGTTGAAGTAGTAGAGGAGACCGATCCAGATGATTCCGAAGAAAAAGTGCAGCCAACGGCAGATGAAAACGAAGCCGTCCATACTCAGCAGGGCAAAGGTCATATCTGTCCTTTCGAAAGATTAGCCTTTACCTAGCACGGGGTTCCCCGTTGGCCAACGAGTTTGGTTGACGGGTGCCGCCTTGAGTCAGCTTGTTTCAAACGGTTTGCGGCCCGGGCCGCGATAGGGCTCGTTCCAGGGTCAAGGGTGTCCGGAATGACCTGCTCCCCGGAGCCGCGGTTCGTGAGAAAATAACTAAATGCGGGGAAATCGGGGGAATTTCGGGATTATCGCGGTCGCGATATTGGCCGTGGGCTGCGGCGAGCGCGTCGGGCGGACGTCGCGCTCCTATCTGGACGGCCCGCTGCCGACGATGCCCGGAGGAACGACGACCACGATCCCGACGACGACGACCACGTCTCCGGCGGGTACCACGACCACGACTACATCTCCTTCGGGGAGCACGACGACTTCCACTGGCCCGGTCGCGACGACGACCACGACCACCAAGCCCACGACCACCACGTACGTCCCGGGCCCGCTTCCGGTCGCGCCGGTCCCGATCCCTTCCCCGGGCACGGGCGCGCTGATCCATGTCGACTCGAGCGTCGCTTCCTCGGGCGACGGCAGCGCCGCCGCGCCATTCAAGACGATCCAGGAAGGACTCAACGTCGCGCAGCCGGGCGAGAGCGTCGTCGTTCACGGGGACGCGTCCGGCTCCGGCCGCGTGTACTCGACGGGGCTCTCGTTCCCGACGGCCGGTTCCGCCGGCGCTCCGGTCACGCTTCGCGCCGCCGACGGCGAGAAGGTCATCATCTCCTGGGCCGCCGCGATCAGCTTCAACCGGGACCATCTCCTGATCAAGGACCTGATCTTCGATCACATGGACGCCGCCACCGACTTCTTCAAGGTGAGCGGGAAGAACGTGACCTTCGACGGGGTCGAGGTGCGAAACGGGCAGCGCGACGGCTTCGAGATCATGTCCACGTCGATGAACACCATCATCGCGCGCTCGAAGATCCACGACTTCCAGTGGTACAGCACGGGCGGCGTTCGTGAGGACGCGCATTGCATCGTGACGAACCCCGGGGCGAGCTTCTTCTATCTGATGAACAACGACATCTTCGACTGCACCGGCGACTGCATCCAGTTCTACGGCGAGGATTCCACGCCCTGGACGAGCTACGTCCACGACGCCCTGGTGTACGGCAACCGCATGCATACGTCGCTCGGGGCGAACTCCGAGAACGCGATCGACGTGAAGGGCCTCATGAACAGCGTGGTGAGGGCGAACGACATCTACGGGTTCACGGGGAACAAGGCGGTCGTCTTCCAGAAGGGCTCGAAGGACATCCTCTTCACCGAGAACTTCGTGCATGACAGCCAGCGCGGTCTCGAGGTCCGCAAGGAAGGCGGAAAGGCGCCCTCCGAGTGGGAGATCAGCCATAACGTCTTCTACCGGATGTCCGGTCTCACGGCCGGCTCCTACGCGATCAAGACCGACGGGGTTACCGACGTCACGATCGTCCACAATACCGTCGTGGAGACCGGCGAGTTCATGCGCAACGAGCTCGGCGGCATCACGAACGGCGTGATCCGGAACAACCTGTCGTTCAACGCGGCCGCCCCGCGGATCCGCGATACCTGGGTGAACGTCACCGTCTCGAACAACGGCTGGTTCAACACTCCCGCCGGCGCCCTGGCCGGCTCGGGCGACGTCACGGGCACCGACCCGCTGCTCGACTCGGGCTTCAAGCCGTTGATGGGAAGCCCGGTCATCGACAAGGGCTTCAATCTCGGAAAGCCGTTCAACTTCGCGGCGCCCGACCTGGGCGCGAAGGAATACTGAGGCGTCCGGCCCGGGCCGCGCTTACGGCGCGCGGCCTACGCGCACGAACTGGAAGTCCGTCTGGTCGCCGGCGACGCCGATCTCATAGCGCTTCGTCGCCGAGTCGATCATCACCATTCCCTGCATGTTGTAGGAGAGCGGGATGACCTGGACCGGGTCCTTCGTCTTCTCGTTCACCTCGAAGTAGGCGATCTCGGCGTTGTACCAGGAGAGGCCGGCCTCGTCCTTGCGGGTGTGGGGCCACGCATAGACGATGTAGACGTCGCGGACCTTGTCGGGGTTGTTGTCGTCGCCGATGTAGAGCTTGGACTTCATCTCGAGCAGGGGCTTGAGCTCGAGGTCCTCGCGGTAGGCGTACACGAGCCGTCCGCCGGGAAGGGTCAGCTTGATCTCCTTCTTCGTGAGCTCGAGCTTGGCGCCCTTCGCCTTGTCCTCGAAGGTGCCCTGGAAGGGCTTGGGGATGTCACGGGCGAGAGCCTGAGTGGAAAGCGCCAGGCCCACCGCGACTGCTGCGAGATTCAGAACGTGAGAGAGTTTCATGGCTATATCCTCTGTCCTTTAGAAATCGATGCGGTGGATGACGACCGGGACGCCGGCTTCCTGGACCTGGAGCTCCAGGGTTCCGCCGCCGTTGCCGTTCTTCGAGAGCACGGGGATCACGAAGCCCTTCGTCTTGCCGGCATCGAGCGGACTCAGGAACTGCGGGTTCGGCCCGACGATCGAGAAGTTCGCGGCGTTCGGGCCGAGGACCCTCGCGCTGACCTGAAGGCTCTTCGACGTGAGACGCGAGCTCACGTTCGTGATCTGGTACTCGACGCGGACGATGCCGCCCGCGCGGAGCGTGCCGACCGCGGTCTTGGTGGTGATCCGGTAGTCGTTCGCGACGGGGACTTCCTGCGCTTGGTCGAGCAGGCCCACCCGGCGTGAGCCCGGCGTCCAGAGCGAGAGCACCGACTTGAAGTTGGCCGAGTTCGCGGGAGTGTGCGCGATCGCGGGGAACTCGAGAACGCGGCTTTCGCCCGCGGCGAGACCCGGGATGTCGAACTCGGGTTTCGTGAGCTCCACTTCCTTCGTGTTGGTCCAGAGCTGGACGCGCAGCACGGGGTCCGTGGGCGCCTGCGAGACGTTGGTCACGCGCATGCGGATCGGCCGGACCAGTCCTTCCGACAGCTTCGGGATCTCGGCGTACTGCGCTTCGACGGCGAAGCGGGTGTTGATCGAGACGCCCTGTTCGCCGCCGCTCCTGCCCTGGTTGAGCAGGGTGAAGGCGAGGGCCGAGGCGCGGCCCACGGCCGCTTCGGTCATCGTGACTTCGAGGGCGTCGGTGATCGTGGTCTGGCTCTTGGGCTTGAGGTCGCGGAGCAGCGAGCTTTCGCCCTCGGAGACGACGGCGGCGCCGCCGGCCAGGGACTTGAGCTGCAGCTTCACGTCACGGCCGGTGAGCGTGTTGTTGCTGAAGTTGCGGACGACGACCGTCAGGCGGATCTTCTCGCCCGGCTCGAACAGGCCGTTCTTGATGGTCTCCGTCGGGGCGACGGAGATCAGGCGAAGAGGGCGGGCCGCGAAATCGGCCTCCTCGTCGCGCAGCCCGTTCGCGTACTCGGCCTTGGCGTAGCCCGGGTACTTCTCGTTGAACTTGAGCTTGTGAGCGGCGTTGAAGGCCGCGTTGTAGAGGGCGGCCACGCGCTCGGCGTAGGCGGCGGAGCGGGCCGCCTCGTAGTGGCGATCGTAGTAGCTCTGGTAGTAGTTGCGGTAGGCCTCGTCGGACGCCGAGCGGAACTCGTTGTCGTAGGCCACCTGATAGGCGCGGCGATAGGAGATCGAATACTCCTCGTCGTAGCCGCGGCGGAAGCCCTCATCGTGTCCCCGGCGGCGATCATGGCGGTAGTCGCGGCGGCGTGCGTCCTGGCAGCCGTCACGGCCGCCTTCGCGCAGGCCCTGGTCGTAAGACACGCGCGCGGCGCTCGAGAAGGCGTCGCTGAAGCCGCTGTTGTAGCCTTCCTCGTATCCCTGCGCGTAGCCCGCGTTCTCCTCGGGGCTCGGATAGGTGCGGCGCGGGTTCCAGTTGCGGCGGTCGGGCGATGGAGGGGAGGGATGGCTGTGCGTGCGCATTTGGTCGCCGGCGGGCTTCGCGTCGCGCAGGCTGCGGACCACGTTCGCGAAAGGGGCAGGCGCGGGGGCGGGCGCGGGCCTCATCGAGAAGGTTTCCTGGACGCCGATGGCTTCCGCGTAGCGCTTCGCCGCGTAGTCCTTGCGGGCCTGGACGTAGTCGACGGCGCGCGCGGTGCGAGCCGCGTCGCGGTCGCCGGCCACCAGGCCGTCCCGCTCGCCCCGGTCGGAGGCGTCGCACGCGTTCGCTTCTGCTTCGCCCTGGCGGCGGCCCGGAGGAGACGCGTCGAGCTTAGCCTGGTTGTCGGCGCGGTTCTAGCGGTC